>CAZNTP010000001.1:0-45517 GCA_964575985.1 uncultured Ruminococcus sp.
TTTGGTCCCGTAGCACCTGTGTCGCCCTTATCTCCTTTCTCACCTTTTTCACCTTTAGGGCCTTGCAGACCGCGTTCGCCTTGGTCGCCCTTGTCGCCTTTAAAAAGTCCGTTGTCGGCATCATCTCTTACCGACTGCGCAATTTCTCTGGTAGCTTCACTTAAATTTATTAACTGCTGATATTCACTCTCGGTTGGTGCTTCAGGCTCTGCGCCCTCTGCAAAACCGCTCTCTAAAACCTTTATATATGCCTTAGTAGCTGTAGCTACACTCTCTCCCGAAATACCGAAAACCGATATTTCAAAACCCGGCGCGTTTATTACCTCATGGGGTATATAACATTCGTTTTCGCTGATACACAGCGGATTATCTGCTGATAAAATAATATTTACCGCCTCACCATCAGCCTTATAGAAAACCGCGGTTTTCGAAAACAAATCCCATGATTTCGGGAATTTGAATTCAACAGTTTCAAACTTGATGCTGTCCGCTACAATGTTATCCTTTATAAGAATTACATTATTCTGTAAAACCTCTGCTTTTATCATATTATCTCCTTTCTGCCTGCATCCACATTAATTATAATGATTATTACAAAAACAGTCACCGCCTTTTTTATACAAAACGAAAAGTTGTCGGCAAATGGCGGCATTTTACGGATTATATATAAAAAACTGCCTCACCTTGATAGGCGAAGCAGTAAAATTATGATATTTTATTATACATTCTTATTTAGTTTTTTATATTAATGCTTTTGCATAACTATATCAAAAGGCATATCTAATTTATCAAAACTATGCTTATAATTAAAATTAGACTTTCGGATATTTTTGCGTATATGGTTTTTCCGATACTCTGTAGGAGAAATGCCCATAATTTTTTTTAAACCGATTTGTAAAGGACGGTTGGTCCGCAAATCCCAAAGCCAACGCAATATTAAGAATAGACTCTGAGGAATCTATTAAAAGGTTGGCGGCAATTTCTATTTTTCTTTCCAATATGTATTGGTATGGTGTTATACCGTAGCAAAGCCTGAAATCCTTTATAAGCTTAGGTTGCGAAATACACAGCTCGTTTGCAATATCACTTATAGTGATTTTTTCATAAATACACTTATCCAGTTTTTCTTTTATTAAGCTTTCATTACTTATAACAGCATTACGCTTCAAATTTTTTTGCAGTTGCTGAACTATTTTTAAAAAAGTAATAGCCGCTTCCGACATTATTTGTTCGGTGCTTTTGTTAGAGGAGCATATTTCGTAAAGTTCTTCAATAAGATTGTAATTATTGAACTGGGAAAAAAGCACAATGTTATTAACACCATATGTAAAGAGCAGATTTTTTATTAAAATACCGTCTACATTAAACCACATTTTTGTCCAGTTTTTTTCGGGTGCGTACTTATGGCAACTGCCCTTTGGAAGAATAAAAAGGTCGCCCTGCTTAACATGGTATGTCTTGTCATCGCATATAACAGTGCCTGTCCCTTTAATAACATACTCTATTATATAGCAATAATTTTTTTCTCTTGAAATCATATACGGTTCATCGCACTCGGTTATACCGGCAATTTCAATATTAAAGGGGTATGTACTTGGATTAAACGGAAATACCTGTGTTTTTTCAACATTCATAATATTAACCCCCATCTTTTAATTTTATAGTTTTCTTAATTATTATAACATTAATAATCTCATTCTTCAATAATAAGAAATAAATTTTGTGTGTAATAATTTCAAAAAATTGAAAAGCATATTCGGTTAAGATAGGTTTTATCCAACCGAATATGCTTTAAACATTTAATTATTGATTAATTTATTTAACACCGATAGCACTTAATTGCTTATCAATTTCACTATTAATCTTGGTAACGTTTGCATCAACCTTATTCTTGAGGGAAGCTACCTGTGTAGCAACCTGAGCAGGTGCGTATGTTGCTACTGTTGTATAGTCATTGTATACATGCTCACCTGTTAATGTGCAAACACCATCGATATATCTTATAAGCTTCTGATCGGTCTTCATAGAAGTAAGCTTAAAGAAGAAATCTCTTGCATCTGCAGAAATGAAGGCAGAATCCAAATCGTAATTATTTACATCAAGATAGTATCTTAAGAATATACCTGCAGCAACAGGATTCTTAGCACCGCGGATTAAGCCCCAAGCTCTTGATACAGAAGATACTACACGCTTATGGTTAGCATCGTAATCAGGCATATAGGTATAACCGATATCCTTAGTATTCATATTAGCCCAATAACCTGTTGCCTTTAAGCCGAAAGCGTCGATAACTGCAATACCTGCTTTACCGATTTTGAAGTTATTGGTAAGGTTAAGGTCGGTAACCTTTTTAATAAGTCCGTCACTAGTCCATGTAGCTATCTTGGTTAAAACGTTAACAGCCATATTATCCATAGCATTAGAGAACTTGCCGTCCTTAAATCTATAGAAGCCGGAGCCTGTAGAAGCAAGCAAAGCCTCAACATCTATATAAGCACCGATATAGCCTGCGTCCTTAAGATCCTTCATACATTTTTCGAAGGTATCGAAATTCCATTTTCCTGCTGCTACATACTCTTCGGGAGTTGTAATATTATTATCAGCAAAGATTTTCTTATTATAGTAAACGCAGTCAGCCTCAGACCAGATGTTACCTACAGTATTAACAAGGAATGCCTCACCGTTAATGGTAGAATTCTCGATCATAGTAGTATCCCAGATAGGATCGGTTAAATCAAGCTTCATAGCAGAAATCGGCTGTAAGCAGGAAAGAGAACCAGGGAAGAACTTGGTTTCAAAGAAAACATCCGGAGAGTTTCCTGCAGCAATCATACCCTGAATTTCGTGTACATAAGTAGCCTGCGGAACAGTTACAATTTCAACCTTAATTCCGTATTTCTTCTGGAATGAATCAACAACGATTCCGTCCTCATTGTGATACGGATTTTTCCAGGTTGCATATTTAACGGTAGTGCCTCTGTAATCCTCGGGATTAACGCCGTTAGTTCCTGTTTGCTGAGTAGGTTTGCCTTTATCATTAGAAGACGTCTTTGAAGACTCTGTCTTTGATTCGGTCTTAGACTCAGTCTTTGACTCTGTTTTGGACTCGGTCTTAGATTCGGTCTTTGACTCTGTTTTGGACTCGGTCTTAGATTCGGTCTTTGACTCATCCTTAGACTCTGTTTTAGACTCAGTCTTGGATTCCGTCTCAGACTCGGTCTCTGTTTTGGACTCAGTTTCAGACTCTGTTTCTGAAACGGTATCGGAAGCAACTGTCATTTCTGATGCAATATCGCTTGTATCGGCTGCGTTTTCACAACCCACTGCGGTTGATAAAACTAAAACCAAACACAAAACCAAATCAAAAATTCTGATGAGTGATTTCATAAAAGGTTTCCTTTCTTTATAGTTGATTTTGAAATCAGTTTGCTAAATTCAATTCACCCTCGCCGTTTTGATATAGACGAATCCAATCAATATAGTACTCTGCGGGGAGATTTTCTTCAGCATTCTCTATCTCACAGCCTACATAAGGCTTATAAGAACTGTTTTGTGTAAACAAATGATTGTTAATAAGAACTGATACAGCAGTATCAAAGCCGCTCATATCGCTTATACCGTCAAAATTATTTGTTAAGTCATAAGTGTAGTACGCAACGCCATCAACATACATTGTAATCTCGGTAGGAGTCCACTTAAATCCGTATAAATGATATTCGTTGTTAAGATTTTCCCACTCAGTGAAGGTATATACATCCTCGCCTGCCCACTGTGTGTGCTTGCCCGAGCCGTCGGTGTACCATTTATGAATGTTAGGAACAACTGTATCTTTAGATGCAAACTGCTCGAAAATATCAATTTCAATGGTATAATCAGCATCCTGATTTGCGTTAAGTGCGCGACCGCTCGACATCCAGAAGCCCGGCCAACAACCAGTTCCAAACGGAATTTTAGCTTTCATCTCAAGATAACCGTATTTAAAGCTCATAGAATCCTTTGTGGATACAGTAGCAGGAACAACATAACGGTCATTATTATCAATATAATTGTCGGCATGAAGCTTTAATAAACCGTCCTCTACTTTGGTAGAAGAATTGCTGTTGCTATAATCAATAACTAAATCATTAGTACCTGAAAGCTGATTCCAAACTCTATGATAGCGGTCCCACTTAGAAATGTCAAGAGAATCTTGCTCGAATTCATCGCCCCAAACATAAACATACTCGTCACCGATAGGTGCGGTAGAGGTGAAATCAGAGGATAAATTAAACAAAGAGATTTTTCCGTTTTGAGAACTTCTTAAAAATTCTCTGTTAGCCATCATAACTGTCTGTGTATGTCCACCGCTGATAACAATGTTGTCACCGTCCTGGGAAACGGAGTAAGCTCCGTCTCCCATATTGGTATCTACAGTTAAAGCAATTGTTTTTTCTGCTACAGCAGAATCAGCATCAGCAACCGTTAAAGCTACACCCTCGTTTAATAAATAGTATTCTTTAAGAGCTAAAGCCTCGCTATATAAATCTGCATTATTTGCATCATAAGTGATTACATAATCGGATGTGATTTCAAAATCCACAAGAGCCGATGCATCTAATCCCTTCTTTTTAAGATTTACAAGGTCACGGACATCGCTGAAGCCGTCTTCATTCAAATCGGTTAAACCGAATTCAGCTACACCGAGTATATGCTTTCTGAGCGCGGTCATATCAAGAGCGTTGCCCTTTCTGTCACCGTTGATATCACCCATTCTCATACCTGTAGCTTTAAGTGCGGGGAAGCCTTCGGTCCAGTAGAACTCATCGTTAGCATTAATAGCTGCGATTGCCTCAAGACCCTCTTTGCCTGTAGCATTTTCTACTACTGTGTAGCTTGAATCCAAATCAGTGTCAGTAACAGGAGCTACTGTTCCAATGTTATTCAAACCGTTAAATACTAATACACTTGTAGGAACATAGTTTGCAGTGAAGGTATTTCTTATAGTTTTAGTACCTGTACCCTTCCATACATCTGCAAATGCAGCGCCGTATCTTGCACCCTCAGTCCAGGTAAGCTCACCTGTGAATATACAGCCGTCGATAAGAATGGAATCGTCACCGCCGCCGATTATACCGCCAACCTGTGCATTTTGTGAGTTAGAATTGTCAGCAAAGGAATTAGAAAGCTTAACTGTATCGTCAACATAACAGCCAATTACTCGGCTATCGTCATCAACAAAGCCTATAATACCGCCAACATAGCTAGCACCGCTCTCTGCCAAGGTTGAATATAAGGTAATACTTGAATCGGTAAGAGAAAGGTCGCTTATTACCGCATTGCTAGCTATTGGAATAAAGCCTACATTAGTATTATTCCATTCGATAGAGCCATTGTAATAAAGACCGCTTACAACATAGCCGTTACCGTTGAGAGTTCCCTTAAATGCTTTAATTCCTTCGCTCTTTGAAGTGAACCAGCTATTATCGGTAGCACCGTCTTTATTAAGCTTAATATCAGCAACTAATTCATAATACTTGCCTGTTGAATCTGTTTTAAGCATTCTTACAAGCTGTTCAGCAGTCTTAATAATATAAGGATTATTTGAGCTACCGTTACCGCCTGCAAATTTATCTGCAACAGCACCTGACCAAACAGTGCCCTCAATACCACTATAGAAAACAGTAGGATAAGAGGTTGTTGCATAGAAACCTGTAAGTAAAGGCATATTATCGAGTGCGTTTGCGCCCTTCATAAGTTCAGCACTGTCAAGCTTATTAACTGTACCAGTATACGCAAAATTCTCTGTGCCAATATTGTAACAATTCTCTACTGTAATCGAATTGCTTTTATGCCCAGTCATAGGTACGTTTGCCGCAGAAAAACTATTCTTAATTACACGGGCGGCAGCAGTATTGCCCCAAATATTTCCTATAAACGCACCCATAGTATCAGGGGCAGTTATTGTTGCCATAACTGCAGAATCATAAATATATACCTTTGGTGAGTTGTAAGCTACAAAGCCTGCAGCACCCGTTCCGCTTTCTGTAGTAGTAATCTTAACTGTCTCATCAACAATACATTTCTTAAAGGTCAGGGTTTCTTGACCATAGCCTACTAATGCTGCAACAGCATTTGAAGATGTGACATCCGCATTGCTTATACGCAAATTGGTAATTGTTGTGTTACTAGCCTGTGGGAATAGAGCTGCCCTGTCAGAACCATTATAGTAAAGACCGTGGATTGTGTAGCCTGCGCCGTCAAGTGTGCCTACAAAGGCGGTGTAATTTATAGCCGCTCTGTCATACCAGCTGTTAGGAGAATTGCTTGCCCAATCAGCCTTTGATACATCGTTAAGATAAATATCAGCGCCTAAAACGTAATATTTACCCGTTTCGGAGGTACCCTCTATAAGCATTTTAGCTAACTGCTCAGGTGTTTCGATAACATAGGGATTTAAAGCTGTACCGCTACCGGCTGCATAATCCTCTGCAATAACACCTGTCCAAACCTCACCCTTAACACCGTTAGTATTACGGTGGATAGGATATCCACTATCGGTTGTTGTCCAAACTGCCTTCCAATCAAGGTTTGGCATATTGGTTTCAGCCGCAGCACCCTTCATCAAGGAATCCTCAACATACGGGGCTTGAGTAACCGTAAAGGTTTCGGTATCTAACTGCTCTGCAGTATAGCTATTTGTGATAGTACCTACATAATAGGTTGAAAATGCTTCTTTAGCAAAGCTATTTGTAATAGTAACGTTTCTTGTGCCGCCACTTGACCAATAAATACCGCCAACCATTGAGCCTCTTCTATATAGCGAAGGTTGAGCTACGGGGTCAACCAACGATTCAAAATGACCTAAGGAATAAGAATCAGAAATATTAACAACACAGTTACCGTTAGCAACAAAGCCGCCTGCAACTACAGCTGAGATAACCTCAACGCTTTCGGTAATACCGCACTTTTCAAAGTTCACTGTGCCTGAGCCAAGACCAACAAAAGCAGAAGCAGAAGCGTTACTGCTATAATTATTCACAATATGTGAATCAGAAATAATAACATTTTTAAATGTTGCTGTTCCGCTGGTCTTTGAAACCAAACCTGTATATTGACTGTCGCTGCCGTTAATATACAAACCGTATATCTTATGACCTGCGCCGTCTAATGTGCCTTGGAAAGCCACATCGTTAACCGAGCTTTTACCGTTCCATTCTTTAGCAGAATCGGTCCAATTTGAAGCAGACACATCATTTAGATAGATATTGGTTGTTAATTTGAAATACTTGCCGCTTGTTTCATCACCCATAGCAACCATATAAGCTAATTGCTCAGCATTTTCGATTAAATATGGGTCTGCTGCAGTACCGCTGCCATTAGTGAATTTTTCTAATGTTCCGTTCCAAATTTCATCTTCATCTGGAACTTCATTAATTAAATCGGTAATATATGCAGAGAGCTTTTGAGCATATGTGGTTTGTACCTCAAGTGAAGGATGTCCTTTAGCACCATCAGTAGAAGTAGGTAATTCGAGCGAATAAATACCGCTTGATTTACCGCCCATATCGGCAACCGCCTTTTTTATAATGCTTGTAGCATCATCACGCATCATACCGTAAACCCAAACTATCTTAGCGTTGGGGTTCTTTTCTCTGACAAGAGCTATCATAGCTTCAAATTCTGCTTCAACATCAGCCTTAGTTTTATCGTAATCAGCATAGGTCCACATATCATTTGTGCCAAGACCTAATACCACAACATCAGGCTGACGGGTGAAAGCATAATCTGAAGTATTATTTGCATAATAACGTGTTTTGGGATAAACAGTCTGCATCGAAGCACCGTTTTCGCCGTACCAACCGTAACCGTTACCTGCTGTAATACCACTTTTAGCTAAAACAGACCAATCCGCGCCAAGTGCTTTTGCGGTAAGATAAGGCCAACCTCTTGTTGCATCCTGATAAAGAGTAGTATTCTCTCCCGAACTATCGGTCAAGATACCTGCATTTGCAGTTATAGAGTCGCCTATAAACTCAATATATAACTCGTTATCCTCAGGGGGTGCTACGAATTCGCCGTTTAAATCAATAGCAGTGATACCGTAAGAAGCCTTTTCAGCTTCGGTTTGATTATAAATTGCAAAGGTATGTTTACCTGCGGGTAAATCCTTTGCAATAACAAACATTGATTTACCTGCGGTTTGAATATGATAAGGATATCCTGTTGAATTGCTTAACCAGCTATCAGAAGCAGTATCTTCAGGCATTCTTAAATTTTCATATTGAACAATGCCATCAACAACAACGGTGAAATAAATACCATCTGTAGCGCCCTTTACAATTTTATCTGTATTAAAGGTAACAACCACATTGCCTGAACATTCAGCATTAAACTCTATACCGGATGCTGACCAATCAATATATAATGTGTTGTTTAAAAGCTCTGTTCTGCCCTGTGTTTTGTAAAGACCTTCGAGTTCTTCTATAGTATAGTAGCCCTCAGGCTTTTCACCAGAAATCACAGGGAAACCGCTTTCGGTAACAGACCAAATGCCCCAATCAAGTAAAGGCATATTAGTCTTAGCAGCAGCGCCCTTCATTAAATCAGCGCTATCAAGTGCGATTGCGCTACCTGTAATGATGCTAGCGCTTGGGTCTTCACCTATTCTATAGGTATTATTTACAGAAATTCCGTGTGAAACATGACCTGCTAAAGGAAGCTCAGATGTAGTATAACTGAATGAGATAGAACGTTGTACGCTTGTACTCCAACAGTTACCTATAAATGCACCCTTGCTGTTTGTTGTGTTAGAGTTGATTGTTGCCATAACAGCAGAATCTTCAATAAATACATTCGGTGAGCCGTATGCCACGAAACCGCCTATACCCTCTTGACCGCCTGAAGCAATAGTATTTGTAAGGCTTACAGTTTCGTCAACAATACATTTCTTAAATGTAACAGTATTTTGAGCAAAGCCTACTAAGGCTGCTACTCTTTCGGTAGAATTCACATAGGAATTGCTAATACGCAAATTTGTAATGGTTGTATTACTTGCCTGTGGGAATAAACCGAAAAGCGAAGCACCTGTATAATAAAGACCGTGAATTGTATAGCCTGCACCGTCAAGATTTCCTACAAAAGCAGTATTATTTATAGCCGCTCTGTCATACCAACTAAGAGGTGCGTTATCTTTCCAATCAGCTTGAGCCACATCGTTAAGGTAAATATCAGCAGTTAATTTGTAGTAACCACCTGTGGTATCTCCACCCTTAACCATTTTAGCCAACTGCTCAGGGGTTTCAATTAAGAAAGGATCTGCCTCTGTACCGCTACCGCCTGCAAAGTTATCTGCAACTGCGCCTGACCAAGCCTCGCCCTTAACGCCGTTAGAATCACGGTAGGTAGGATAGTCATTCTCGGTTGTCTGCCAAACGCCTCTCCAATTAAGATTTGGCATATTGGTTTTAGCCTGGGCGCCCTTCATTAAATCAGCGCTTTCAAGTCTTGTAACGCCTGTTTCATCGGCAACTGCATCGCCCACACCGTAAACATTAGTAAAGGTCACCTTTGTATTCTGGTAACCGTTAAAGGCCATCGGAGTTGTAGCGAAACTATTGGTAATCGTTCTTGTTGTATTCCATACGTTACCAATCATTGAACCTGTATTGCCACCGGCTGAAGTAATGTCTGCTAAAACTGCACAACTATCAATATTAATAGCGGTCTGACTTCCACCGTAAGCTACAATACCGGCGATACCGCTTGTACCTGTAGTGGTAAGCTTTACGGTTTCATCAATAACACATTTATTTATAGCAACAGTATTTTGGAAATATCCGATTAAAGCGGATACTTGAGCCGAAGAGGTAACATCCGCGTTGCTTATACGCAAATTAGATACGGTTGTATTACTCACCCTTGGCAATAAACCTATTAAATTAGCGCCGTTATAGTAAAGTCCGTGAATTGTGTGACCTGCACCGTCAATATTACCAATGAATATAGCTTTATTAACATCAATATAATCATACCAACTAATAGGCGAATTGCTTGCCCAATCAGCGTTTGATACATCGTTAAGATATATATCGGCAGTTAATTTATAATACTTATCTGTTGTTGTAATACCAAAGAAGAGCATTTTAGCTAATTGCTCAGGGGTTTCGATTAAATAGGGGTCAGCGGCTGTACCTGTACCGCCTGCAAAGTCATTTGCAATAAGACCACCCCAAGCTTCGCCCTTAACACCGTTAGGATTACGGTATATAGGATAACCGCTCTCGGTTACTGCCCAAACACCTCTCCAATCAAGGTTAGGCATATTGGTTTTGGCCTCAGCGCCCTTCATAAGTTCTGCGCTTTCAAGTCTTGTAACACCGTTTTCAGCAGTAACACTTGTTCCAACACCGTAGTTGTTACTCGAAGTTGTTAAATAATTCTTACCGTTAAAAAGCACTTCGGGTGTAGCAATTGTATTTGTTATTGTCTTAGGTTGACTTGCCGTATACCACAAATTACCAAAAATTGCACCTGCCATTACACTTGAACTTACTGTTCCAAAAAATGCACAATTATCAACAGTTACTGTACCTGTACCGTATGCAACAAAGCCACCTGCGCTGGCATTAGTATCGCTGCTAGTAGTTGTTAAGTTTACACTATCTGTTACATAACATTTGCTAATACTAATTGAATATCCACCGTATGAAAAACCAAACAAAGTAGCGACACGAATACCACTTGTTGTAAATTCACTATCAGAAACGGTAAGATTTTTAACCGAAACTGTGCCTCCTGCAAGACCGAAAAGCGAAATGTAATCGCCACTTCCGTTATAGTAAGCACCATATACAGTATGACCGTCACCGTCTAAATTAGCTTGGAATTTAATGCCACTAACATCCCATTGGCGAGCGCTTTCCTTCCAATTTTCCTTGGTAATATCATTAAGATAAATATCTGCATTAAGCTTGTAATACAGACCGCTTGCCCCATCACCAAGGGTTGCTAAATAATAGAACTGCTCGGGGGTTGCAATTAGGTATGGGTCTGCTTCTGTACCTGTACCGCCTGCAAATGCAGTTGCAGCCGTACCGTCCCAAACATCAAGCTCGGTACCCTCTGCCGATGCTACAAAAGGTAATCCTGCTATTGTTGAAAAAATCATGGAAATTGCTAAAATAACACTTAAAACTTTACTTAGTTTTTTATTCATAGAATTTGCTCCTTTCCATTGTTTGAATTTATAAATTAATACGCTGTATCAAGAACTGCACCGTTATCATCCTTTTGATATAAGCGTATCCAATCCACAAAATACTCTGCGGGGAGGTCTGCGTGATAAATCTCGCAGCCATCATAAATCTTCCAAGTGCTAGACTGAGTAAATAAATGATTGTTAAAGATAATGTGAAGCTGTGCTTCCTCAAAGCCAATATTACCCGATTCACCGTTATCAAAGTTTTTGGTGATGTCATAGGTGTAGTAGGCTTCACCGTCGATATACATTATCATCTCGGTAGGTGTCCACTCGAAACCGTAAATGTGGTATTCATTTACAAGGTTTTCGGCATTCTCAAATGTATAGCCCTCACGCGAAGCATCTGTTTCATCAGCCCACATAGTATGATCACCTAAGTGATACCATTTATGAACATTAGGCGCCAAGCTATCTATACTTGAGAAGACCTCAAAAATATCAACCTCAATAGTGTAATCAGCCTTGTATTTACCTATTGTTCCGTAGGAGTTTGCGCTGCTCATCCAGAAGCCAGGCCAACAGCCACGCTTAAAGGGCACCTTGGCGCGCATTTCGAGATAACCGTATCTAAAACTCATTTCGTTCATTGAGGTTACCGACCAGGGACAAGCGAATTCCGCACCGCCGATTTTTGGGTTATAGTACCTTCTTGCAAACATCTTTAAATATCCGTTTTCAAGTCGGATTGCTTCCTCAGAATCGTCCAACGCGATTTCGGCATTTCCTGCCATTTTGGTTGATAAATTCCATTTCTTTGTGTTTAACTCGGCAGCCTCGAACTCGTCACCCCAAACATAAGTATAACCGTTGGGCTTTGTGGAAGAAAACTCCTGTTTTTCATCAAAAACATTAGCTTTGCCTTTAGTTCTTTCAAGTCTTGTGAAAAGCTCAACCGCTTTTTCGGTCATAGTGTCATGACCGCCGCCGAAAATGAGCTTGCCATCCTTAACCTCGGCAAAATAACTGCCCTCTTCACACTTTTTCGTGTATCGGCTTGTATTGCCAATCAAAATTTCTTTTGATTTGGCGGCGGTGCTGTCATCCTTTATTTCGAGTTCAACACCGTCTGTCTTTTTAAAATAATCCTTTAGTGTTTCAGCTGCATATTTTAAAGTTTTGTTTCCCTTGGGATAAATTATGGTATATCCTTTAGGACCGTCCCAGCCTACGCTTTCGCTCTCGAAAGCGATATCGGCTTCATATTTTGAAGCCTCTATGCTCTCAACCGTGGGAATAAAGCGGTCTGTAACATAATTGTCAACCTCATCTTCGGTTTCATCCTCAGAATCATCCTCCGCTTCACCGTCATTGTCTTCCGTATCGCTTTCGGTGTCACTCTCGGTTGTATCATCTGAACCGCTCTGTGTATCACTTTCAGTTTCATCCTCAGAGTCACTCTCGGTGTCGCTTGCGGTTTCATCCTCAGCACTACTATCGGTATTGTTTTCTGTAGTTTCGCTATTAACCGATGAAGCATCCGTCGGTTTCTTTTGAGGTTTCTTCTCGTTATCACCGCAACCGCAAACCGCCAAAACGATTAAGAAACACAATAAAATACTTAGTATTCTTTTAAACATATATAATTTCTACTCCTTTCAGCGGTAATTAAACTTTAGTTTTGCGTTTTTTTATAATAACCACAGCAACTACTGCTCCCGCGATCAAAACTGCCAAAACCACAGCGGACAATATAATTAACCAAAGATAACTTGTCTTATCGGCCTTTTGGGTTTTCTTATTATTGTCCTTAGAATTAGATACTTCTTTGGAGGATTCATCCTCGTCATCTTCTGTACCATCCTCAACCTCAGATTCCGTTTCGTCCTCATCCGAATCGTCAAACTCAGGCAACTCCTCATCGGTATCCTGCCAATAGTCATCAAAATCGAATTCATCGTCTTCCGTATCGGTCGGATTTGAAGTATCCTCAATATCTTCGTCATCCTTGCCAGCAGGTTGCTTGTCAGACTCATCCTTTTCATCCGAGTCCTTAATACCAACATATCTTAATGTTGTTACCATAAAATCATCAAAGAATATGCTGGCGTTACCTGTTGTTCTGATAGCTATCCACTGAGTTTTAGCCACAAACTTATAGGTAACCTCTATCCATTCGCCGCTACTTATACTATCGAACTTTTTAATCAGCTCAACACCCGAATCGCTGTCATATATATCGGGCCAATCTTCGTGCACAAGGGATAAATCAAATGAAGTATCTTCGGTATCGGTGCTTACATAGAATTTCATTTCATACTCGGTGCCGACCTTTAGCAAATCTTCATAGAAAACAAGGAAATCAGCGTCGTAATCCTCATTTCCGATTCTATGCATACTTGAAACTCCGCCTTTTACATAGCTACTGTCATAAGCAAAGGTTCCCGGACGGTAGTATTCATAATCCTCGCCGTAGTCATACATAGTATTTGCATAATCCTCGAAATCCTGAATAAAGCTGGTCTTTTCCCATTTAGCATAAAGTGTCTGATCAAAGTAGGGGAAGAAATCGTATGTATACTCTATATCAAGCTCTTTGTAAACAAACCAACCTGCAAACTTATAGCCTTCTCTTTCGGGGGTTGGTAACTTTAATGCATCCTCAGGGTTACCGTACATATTCTCACATTCGGTACCGCCATTGCTTATGAATGTAATCTCAATAGGCTTAGGATCGGTTGTGTTCGAGAATTTATCGGTTGTTCCAAATACTCTGAGCACAGGTGTTCCGTTAGGTAATGCGTACCAAACCTTATCGAAATCCAAGCCCTTCATATTCTTTTTAGCTGCATCGCCGCGCATCATAAGTACACTTATTCTTGTCTGGAAAGAGCTAAGACCTAAATATGTAGAATAGTTGTCAACATAATCAATAGTAGAGAATGAGTTGGATATACCCGCTCTGCCCGCCGCAAGATAATCACTATCAGCAGTAGCGGAATAGCATCTTCTTACTGCGGCATTTGTATACTGTGATTGAAGCCAGGTATCGCCGATAATTGCGCCGCCCTTTAGACTAAAGTTGAGTTTACCCACAAAGTAGCAGTCTTCAATAACTACAGGTCTAGGCACACCGCAGACAATACCGCCTGTGCCTCTTCCCTCTAAATAAACCGATGTGCTACCAAAGCACTGTGAAATATAGGCAGGGTCACGAGGAGCGTTATCATCCTTATAGAATACAGAGCCCGCAATACCTGCAACATAGTTACCCTGTATCGATTCGTCGGTCATTTTAACTCTCATATATGCGTCAGATATACCAACCTTTTCGATAACGGCGCCATCGGTAATTGCTGAGAAGAGACCTGCATAAACAACCTCTGTTGTCTGCAACAGATCCAAATACATACCGTAAATTACATGACCGTCGCCGTCAAAATGACCGTCAAAGCCGGTATCCTTTGAGGAAGAAGACCAATACCAATGGTTTGGATTGTTCTCTTTCCAATCTTCCTTTGAAACGTCATTAAGATAAATATCAGCTGCTAGCTTGTAATATTTATCTCTGCAAACTGTAAGGTTAGAGCAAAGCTTTGCCAACTGCTCAGGGGTTTCGATAATATAGGGGTCATCCTTTGTTCCGTTACCGCTGGCATAGCTATCAGCCGCAGCACCCGACCAAATACCGCCGACTGTTCCTTTGTAGACCGTGAAATTGAGAACGGGGAATCCGTTTTCGTCTTCAAACCACATATTTTTCCAGTCAAGCAAAGGCATATTAGTCTTAGCGTTCTCGCCCTTCATTAAAGCAATATCGCTTATAATAGTAGGTTGAGCTATCTCAACATCGGTAAGCTTCTCTGAAGAGTAGCTATCCAATATCTTTCCTATATAATAGTTGGTAAAGGCTTCTTTTGCAAAGCTCTGATTTACAGAAACCGTTCTGTCTGTCGTAGCAGACCAATAAATACCGCCAACCATAGAGCCGTGTCTCTTGGGAGATTCAAAATGCCCCAAAGAAGCGGAATTTTCAATATATATCTTTCCGCTACCGTTAGCAACAAAGCCTGCGGCTGTGTTTGCAGTTTTACAAATTACGCTTTCGGTAATATAGCATCTGTCAAATCTTGCAGTTGCGCCTGCGGTTATCCAACCAATAAACGCAGCAGCAGAGCCTTCCTCGCTGTTAGCTTCTATGTAAGCGTCGGAAATAACAATTCTTTTGAATGATACGCTTCCGTCAGCGCGGGAAACCAAGCCTATGCTTGCTTTATCTGAGCCGCTATAATACATACCGTATACCGTATGACCTGCGCCGTCCAAATTACCTTGGAAAACACCGCCGGTGCCAACCCAGGACACAGCAAAATCGATCCAATTCTCTGCAGAAACATCATTCAGCTTAATGTCGGCAGTAAGCACATAGTATTTACCGCTTGTAGCGTCGCCGTCGGTTGCCATTTTTGCAAGCTCGGCACCGTTAGAGATTTTGTAAGGATTCTTTTCGCTACCGTCACCGCCTGCAAAGCTATCGGCAATAGTACCGTTCCAAACGGTAGTATCCATATCGCCCATATCCATATATACAGGATAACCCGTCTCGGAAGGCTTCCATACATTTATCCAATTAAGCTTTGGCATATTGGTTTTAGCCTGGGTGCCCTTCATTTTGTCAGTACTGTCAAGCCTTATAACGCCGTTTTCGGCAGTAAGTGTTGTTCCAACACCGTAGTTGCTCTTTGAACTGTCACTTATAGTCTGCTTACTGTTAAAAGGAATCTCGGCAGAAGCGAAGCTGTTGGTGATTATTTTGGTGGAATTCCAAACATTACCAATCATTGAAGCTTTATGTACCGGAGATTCTACAGTTCCAAGGAATGCCGAGCTATCAATTGTTATAGTACCGTTACCGTAAGCCACAAAGCCTGCGGCAGAGGTTTGAACCTCATCACTACAGGTTGAGATAACCTCAACACTTTCATTAGCGTATACCCTTGAAATATCAATATTGGAGCCCGAAGATACAAATCCTATAAGCGCAGAAGCCGCATATCCCGAGGTTTCCATATGACAGCTTGAAAGGAATAAATTACTGATACTCACATTGCCCTTTACTCTTGTAAATAGACCTACATAATTTTCTGTACCTGTATAGTAAAGTCCTGAAACGGTATAACCTGCGCCGTCAAAATTGCCTTGGAAATAGTTTCCTGTTATTACCCATTTATTTGCATAATTTTTCCAATCGGCGTCAGTTACATCATTAAGCTTTATGTCATTAGCCAATACGTAATATTTGCCAGCGGTGGCATCACCGTCGGTTACCATTTTGGCAAGCTGTGCGCCGTTAGTAATTATATAAGGTGTAGCCTTTTCACCGTCACCGCCGGCAAAATCGGTTGCTACCGTGCCGTCCCAAACAGTCGGGTCGATTATTACTTCGCCAACATATTCGGGATAACCTGTTTCGGTGGTTTTCCAAACAGTCTTCCAATTAAGGTTTGGCATATTGGTTTTAGCCTGGGTGCCCTTCATTAAGTCAGCACTGTCAAGCTTGGTAACTGTTCCGGTGTAATCCAGCGTTTCGGTTCCAACGCTATAACATTTCTCGACTGTGATTGAGTTTGTAGTGTGAGCAGTCATAGGAGCATCGGTTGCTGAAAAGCTATTTGTTATAGAACGGTCAGCTGCCGTATTTCCCCAAACATTTCCTATAAATGCACCCTTGTATTCATTAGCCGTAATCGTTGCCATTACGGCAGAATCCTCAATATGAATCTTCGCTGTGCCGTAAGCCACAAAGCCTGCTATTCCCTTATCACCTGATGCAATATTGTTAGCTAGTGTTACGGTTTCATCAACAATACATTTGCTAAATCTAAGGGTTTCTTTACCAAATCCCACCAACGCCGCAACTTTTTCTGTAGAATTTACATAAGCATTGCTTATACGCAAATTCTTAATAGTTGTATTGCTCGCCTGCGGGAAAAGTGCAAATATAGAAGAGCCATTATAGTAAAGACCGTAAATGGTGTGTCCGTCACCGTCAAGATTGCCTACAAAAGCTATATTGTTTATATCGGCTCTATCGTACCAACGGTTAGGTGAATTTTCGGTCCAATCAACCTGAGATATGTCGTTTAGCTTTATATCAGCTGTTAATTTGTAATAACCGCCCTCGGTATTTCCCTCTTTAACCATTTTGGCTAATTGTGACGGGGTTTCGATTAAATAAGGGTCTGTCTCTGTACCTGTACCGCCGGCAAATGCGGTTGCTACTGTACCGTCCCAAACAGTCGGGTCGATAACTACATCCCCCTTAAATTCAGGATAACCTGTTTCGGTGGTTTTCCAAACAGTCTTCCAATTAAGGTTTGGCATATTAGTTTTAGCCGCAGTGCCTTTCATTAATTCTACATTGCTCACATAAGTCGCCTGAACTACGGTAGAATCAAGTTGTTCGGCAGTATAACTGTTTGTAATTGAGGTTGCATAATAGTTTGTAAACGCTTCAATAGCAAAGCTGTTATTTATTGAAACATTTCTGCCGGCACCGCTTGACCAATAAATACCGCCAACCATAGAGCCTCTTCTATCGCGAGCAACACCCTGCGATTCAAAATGGCCTAATGAAGCACAATTGGTAATATTAATCGTACCGCTACCATTAGCAACAAAGCCGCCGGCTACATTTGCAGCCACAACATTTACACTTTCGGTAATGCGACATTTATCAAAGCTAACAGTCGAACCGCCGCTCAAATTACCTACAAAAGCAGAAGCAGCACCTTCAGAACTATGAGTATTCTTTATATAAGAGTCAGAAACTGTAAGGTTTTTAAAGGTTGCAGTTCCCTTTGTGCTTACAACCAAACCTGCGTTCCAACTGCCCGATACATCAAGGTAAATACCGTATACGGTATAGCCTGCACCGTCCAAATTACCTTGGAAAGAAGCAGAGGTGAATTCACTGGCACCTACCCACATTGTAGCCGAATCGGTCCAATTAGTCTTGGATACATCGTTAAGATATATATCTGCACCCAACACATAATATTTTCCGCTTGTAGCGTCGCCGTCTTTAACCATTTTGGCTAACTGCTCAGGGGTTTCGATTAAGTAAGGGTCTGTCTCTATACCTGTACCGCCCGCAAAATCAGTTGCAACTGTACCGTCCCAAACACCCTCTATATCAGATGGTGGTGTAACCTCAGTTTTAAATATAGGATAACCGCTTGTCGTTGTAGCCCACACCTCATCCCAGTTAAGACCCGACATATTGGTTTTAGCAGCTTCACCCTTCATTAATTCTACATCACTTACATAAGTCGCCTGAACTACAGTAGAATTAAGCTGTTCGGCGGTGTAGCTGTTTGTAATTGAGGTTGCAAAATAGTTAGTAAATGCTTCTTTAGCGAAGCTGTTATCTACATTAACAGCTCTTGTTCCCCATATACCTCCAACCATTGAACCTCTTCTGTCGCGTTTAACTCCAAGTGATTCAAAATGACCCAATGATACAGAATTGGTAATATTAACTGTACCGCTACCGTTAGCAACAAAGCCACCTGCCACATTTGCGGCTATAGCATTTACGCTTTCTGTAACACGGCATTTATCAAAACTTACTGTTCCTGAATTTAGATTGCCGACAAAAGCCGAGGCGGCGCCTTCGTCGCTATGAGTACTCTTTATATAAGAGTCGGAAACTGTAAGGTTTTTAAAGGTTACATTTCCTTTTGCAGCAGGAACTAAACCTGCATTCCAACTGCCCGATACATCAAGATAAATACCGTATACGGTATAGCCCGCGCCATCTAAATTACCTTGGAAAGAGGCAGAGGTAAATTCACTGGCACCTACCCACATTGTAGCCGAATCGGTCCAATTAGTCTTGGATACATCGTTAAGATATATATCTGCACCCAACACATAATATTTTCCGCTTGTAGCGTCGCCGTCTTTAACCATTTTGGCTAACTGCTCAGGAGTTTCGATTAAGTATGGGTCTGTCTCTGTACCCGTACCGCCCGCAAAATCATCTGCAACAGCGCTCGACCAAACCTCACCCTTAACACCGTTAGTATCGCGATAGGTAGGATATCCGCTTTCGGTAGTCTGCCAAACACCCTTCCAATTAAGATTTGGCATATTAGTATTAGCCGCAGTGCCTTTCATTAAATCAGCATTGTCAAGCTTAGTAATAGTTCCGTTTGTAAGGTTTGTCGAACCAATAGTATAACAATTGGTTGCGGTGATTTTATTTGAATGATGGCCTGTCATAGGTACATCTGTTGCAGAAAAACTGTTTTTAACCGTACGCGTACCCGACCAACAGTTACCGAAAAATGCACCTTTATATGATTCTGCTGTGATTGTTGCCATTACAGCGGAATCTTCTATATTAATATTAGCAGAACCGTAGGCGACAAAGCCTGCTAATCCCTTATCGCCAGATGTAATGTTATTAGAAAGCGTTACGGTTTCGTCAACAATACATTTCTTGAAATTAAGAGTACCTTGACCAAAGCTTATCAAGGCGGCAGCCTTCTCGGTAGAGTTAACATACGCATTACTGATACACAAATTTGTGATTGTTGTGTTGTTTGCCTGCGGGAAAAGAGCAAACATAGAACTACCTGTGTAGTAAAGACCGTGAATGGTATGTCCGTCACCGTCAAAATTACCTACAAACGCGGTATTGCTTATGTCAGCCCTGTCATACCACTCGTTCGGTGAATTGCTTGCCCAATCAGCCTGCGATACATCGTTAAGGTAGATATCTGCGGTCAATTTATAATATCCGCCTGTAGTGTCTCCACCCTTAACCATTTTGGCTAACTGCTCAGGTGTTGCAATTAAGTACGGGTCTGCCACTGTACCAGTACCACCCGCAAAATCAGTTGCAACTGTGCCGTCCCAAGCGTCTACCTGATTGGCATTAGCCAAAAAGGGTACGCCAATTACGGTACTTATAAGCAAAACAAACGCTGCCAAAACCGAAATTACTCTTTTCATCATAACTCTCCTATCAAAAATCAGATTCTTTATCTTAAAATCAAAAAAATCAAAACTCTGCAATGCCACCAAATCAAACAATTATTATCGGCACTTTTATGTTTTATTTATTATATTTTAACATATATTCGCTATAGAACAATGTAAAAAATTAATTATAATATGTCAAAAAAGAAACGAACCAATTGTCTTCAACAGCTGAAGCTAAAATCATAAAAATATCGGATTAGTCCATGCCTTTTTACCGTTTTTATCAACAATACTGATTCTCACGTAATCATAGGGTCCTGCCCAATAGTTTGCGATATCAAACTCAGCGTGGGTTATATTGCCCTCCTCATCCACAGTAACGCGGTTAGGATGCATATCACTATGTAAACGCACACGGGCTACAGGCGAGCAATCTATAACGGCCTTACCGTCTTCAACATAAAAATCATAAATTTCGGGGCCGCAGGAAGAATAAAACTCGCCGTTTTCAAGAGCTTTTAATATAGAGTTTATATCCTTATCAGCCTTTACCATAACCCAGCCCTTACAAAGCTCTTTATAAGAATGGGCATCGTCTGTTGCTACACCGTACCATATTTTGCCTTGACCTAAAATTTCATCCCAATAAGCCGCATCACTGTCACAGTCGGCAGAAAGCGCACTGCCGCTGTTCCAGATTTCCATAGCAAAGTTGCCTTTTTGGGTTTCGAAGTGCTTTGCGCTTGTGCTACTCCACTGAGGATGGCAAAGAATTGTCAGGTTTTTCTTTTCATGAATTTTATCAAGCCATGGCTGATACTCTTTTGAATTAGGTTTGAAGCCCCAATCAAACTTCTGGTCGTGACAGAATCCGTTACCGTCCTCCTTAGCAGGACCGATACAAACCGTGTGGAAGCAACGGAAACCGTGGCCTTTTATAAGGTCGTTACCGTATTCCATACCGGGTATTACGAGCACCTCGGTTTCGGGAGCATAAGCTTCCATAGTATAAATCTGATGGTCGGTAATTGCCATAAAATCATAACCCTGACCTTTGGCATAAACTATAACCTCTTCGGGTGTGAGCTTACCGTCAGAACGGGTAGTATGGCAATGAAGACCGCCTTTTAGAAATTTTTTGTCTTTATTTATAAAAGCCTGCTGTCTTTTCAAGGAAATCAACCCCTAGTGAGATAGAATTAAAATAAAAGTGTGATAATAGAATGTGGCTTCATTATATTTTTAGTGCAACCACCGTTATACCTAAGTGTCGCATATTGCTGTTTATCTGAAGTATTTATAACAACACAAACCTTACTGCCATCGGGATTAACAAAGGCACAAGTATATAAATCCTTGCTGTGTTTGGTTGTGGCAACCCTTACAGCGCCGCGCTTTACATATTTTGAGAAATGACCTATGTAGTAATAAATCGGAGTAACCTCAAGTTCATTTTTTTCTGTATCATAAAGAATAGGCGCATAGCAACCGTCCTCTTTATTCTCAAAAAGGTCACCCTCGGTTTTGGCTGTTCTGTTGTGGTATGGACCGCCATACTGATCAAGAAGCAAATTCCAATCACAAGAGGCTATTTCATAGTTGTTGAAGTTTTCACAAATCTCAATGCCGTATTTCTCGGCAAGCACATTTACATCCTCAGTAATAGGTCCGCAGAACTCACCGCAAACAAGGGGTTTATGAAGCTGCTCATGAACAAGACGAAGTCCTTCAAAATGGTCGCCTGAGTACCAATGGTGAGCCACCGCCCAAACCCTTTTATTTACTCTCTCATTGCTTAAAATTTTCTTTGCACGGTCATAAACACACTCTTTATTGTGGTCCCAAATCATAATTTTTATATCGCTAAGCCCCTCTTCGTCGAGAGCTGCTATCAGATATTTATCAATAAACTCGGCCTCATCCTCAGGTGAATAATAACAGCTTTCCCAAGTCTGTATTGCCTTAGGCTCGTTCTGAATAGTAATGGCGCTGATTTTAACGCCCTCTTTAGCCATAGCCTTTATATACTTGGCGTAATAATGAGCCCAAACCGACTTATACTCCTCTAAAAGCTTACCGCCCTTTAGCATATTATTGTTATCCTTCATAAAGGCCGGCGGACTCCAAGGGGACGCGAAAAGCACAATTTCCTCGTCGCAGTACTCTAAAGCATCCTTTAGAAAGGGCAAAATGTACTTCTTTTCTCTATCTAAATTAAAACTTTCAAGGGTTTTGTCGCCCTCTTCTACAGAAGAATAAATGCTGATTGAAAAATCGCAGGAATTGATATGGCTTCTGCCAAAATTGTAGCCAATACCTTTTTCGCGGTCGAAATAAAGCTCTAAAAATGTGCGTTTTTGTTCATCACTTAATAAAGAATAGTTATATGCGGCAGACTCGGTAAAAGCACCGCCAAAGCCTAAAACCTCTTGGTATTTTACGTCATCAAAAACATTTACTATTCCCCACTCGGTATCGCTTGGAAAATTATTAAGCTCTACCTGCTCTTGAGCAAAGTAAATATCCTCTTTTGGACAAGTTTCAATTTTCTTTATGAATTTTTCCATTCTTTACACCCACTTTTAAAACTAATTCCTATAGCAAATTATTTCTTCTAATACGGCATTACGGCATCTTCGCCGGGACCTAGGTTATATTTGCGGCATACACTGCGGTTTACCGAAAATACATCAATACAGGTTTCCCTTTCGGTACCCTCGGTACGTTCCTTCATTTGCACCCACGGAAGTTCCTTATTGGCTGCGGGACCGCCCCAGCCGCCCCAGGCATTTTCACAGCCCGTTGCCACCTGCCATAAATCAATATCCTCACTGTAATGAACAAGCTCGGCATGCTGATGCCCAAAATTGTATAAAACAATTTTTCCGTTTTTAATACCGCTAAAATCGGCATTTACAGCGATTTCCTTACCGTTCATATCGGTATATATAAAATCATATTTTCCGCGGGACTGGAACGCTTTAAATACTTTTCTTAAATTTTCACCGTTTTTGCAGTTATCGCTTGTATCATTTTCAATTCCCATATGGGATAAAATTATGTAATCCCAACCGTCATCAGCCCCCAAAGCCACATTACAAAGCCAATCAAGCTGTTCAAAGGTATACCAGAATCTTGGAAGTCTGTTTGTAAGCTCGGTAACAGTTCCGTTCTCATCAAAAGGCTTTCTCATATCCATTGTATCCAGTACAATAATACGGGTCTTTTTATTTTCTAAATCAAAATAAAAATATTTCGAATAAGGGTAATTCTTGTCGTGAACTCTTTTTTCACTAAAGGGATAAAGGTCCATAACCTTTTTAGACCAATCCATATCGCTTAAAAGCCATTCACATCTAAGCTCGGAATAGTTTGGATTAAGTGTCTGAAAGCCGTTATCATCATGATTGCCAAATGCCAAAATTACAGGCTTTTGACTATTTTGAAGAGGCTTAAATGCGCGGTTAAGAGTATCCAAAACCGCCTGTTTGCCTCTTACGTTATAAGCATTAAGCGCATCGCCCGCAAAGGCTATAAAATCAATATTTTCATTATTATTGGCAAAGCTTACCGCCTCTTCAAGATGGGACTGAAGCATAGAAATTCGTTTTTCAACCTTTTCCTCGGCTTCGAATACGGTAAGAGAACCGTCCTCAGCTTTGCGCAAATATTCGTCTATATGGCAATCTGCAAATACAAGATAATTAACAGAATTCTTGCCGTTTTCATTAATTTCTTTACCGATTAAATCGAATTTTTCTTTTATCTTATATGCCATTTTATTCACTCCCGATTATTCACTTATAAACTTAGTCCAACCCTTGATTTTAAACACACAAAGAGCCGTAGCAAGCAATGCTATTATGCACCAGCTTATAAGCACCGCATTCCAACCCATACCGTCTGCTAATGCAGCAAAACCGTAGGACGATACCGACGCACCTACATAGGTAAAGGCATTAAGTATTCCCGAAAAAGTAGAAACCATACCGTATTTTGAAAAATTCTTAGGGATAAGACCAATTAGCATATGGTTAACACCGTGCATACAGCCCGAAATCATAGCCGCCGAAACTATTGTAACAATAGCAGGAACCTTAAGTCCCAGTCCCATAGGCACAGTAGCTATAAAAGCTATACCGAACATAATGGATGCCGTTTTTAATTCATTTTTAATTCTATGATAAATTGTGTTTGCAGTGATTACACTTACCATACTCAAAACGGGCAATACCGCTGTGCTTAAAACAGACGAGGACTCGCTGAGCCCGAACTTTTCATTCACAAGTGACGGAAGCCAGGTTTGGATACCGTCCCTTAAAATGCCCTGCAGTGCGATAATTATAAATATAGGAATAAGTCCCGCCAAGGAAATAAGACCCCAAGCAGAAATAGTTTTCTGACTTTGAGTTTTAGCCGTTGCCTCTGCTTTACCCATTGGTATATTTCTTGTGGCATAGCCCCAGACAAGCATCATAATTATACCAAAAACCGCCATACATCTGAAAACATTTCGCCAAACCGTGACTTCCAATATAAAAGGAACAAAAAGATATACAAATATTGTTCCTACAGATGCGGAAAGGCTTACAGCGGTTATTGCATCGGAATATTTTTCTGTTCCAACCTGTTCTGAAACAAAACGTGCGAGTGGCGGCCAAAGCATTGCCTGACACACACCGTTAATACACCAAAGAACAGTAATCAGCTTCATACTTGAACAGAATGAAACTAAAATATTAACGAGAATTGTTCCAAGCATTGCAGTGCTTATCATTTTAACGGGGGATATTTTATCCCCTATAAAGCCACAGATAACCTGTCCCACACCGTATGTAATAAAGCTGCCCGTAACTGCTGCAGATGCCATTGTATTGGTTATTTTAAGGTCGGATACTATTGCTACCAAGGAAGCCGAATAATCAAGCCGCATAGCATAGCTGAAAAAATAAACCAAAAAGCCAAGCGCCACTACTGTTTTATATGAAAGTGTTTTATTTGCCATTTTAAAGCTATCCCTTTGCTAAATATATTTGTAAGGTGTACCTATAAAGCCCACCTGACTGAAATCCTCAAAATTATGACGCACAATATAGTCTATATATGAGGTTATCATCTGAGCGGTTAAAATATATCCTGCCGCATTCATATGCCCGCCCACAAAAAATTTCTTTTTAAACTCACTGTCATATTTAGGGCTATGGGTTCTAAGGTCAATAACATAGGTGTTGTCAAATAACTCTGCCATTTCTTTAAGAAGCCTTGCATGATTATCACCGTCAAGATTATCTATTCCGTTAGGTAGGGTTACAAGGAAAAACTTTGCATCAGGCTGAATAGTTTTAAGGCGCTGAATAATTCTTGCATAATAGCCTGTAAATGTAGGCTTATTGTTTTCGGGATTTTCTAAATCTATGTCCGAAACCTCGCCTAATTCTACCTGTTTTGTGTACATATCATTTACACCCAAGGCCAGAATATAAGCCTGACATTTCTTTTCGTCGGTCCAGACACCGCAAGCGTCAGCAAAGCTTTCCATAAACCATTTTGCCGACATTCCGCCACGGGAAAAATTATAAACCTTTATGCCCGCGTTTCTTGCCATATACTGTCCCCAGGAATAATCATAAAAATCGTGATAACCGTAATTGCCGTCCTTATCGCGCGATTCGTGCTCGCCCGAAGAAAGACTGTCCCCTATGCAACCGATAGTTCTGAAAATACGCGCATAACCGCCGTCGTATACAATTCGGTCTAACGGTTTTTCATCCTCACTATATAAAAGCTTTTCTAAATCCATTATAAACACCTACTCTTTAAGTATACAACCTATATTTCCCTCAATTATGCAGTTGGTATTATTTTCTTCTATAAGATTGTCAATAAGCGCACCGTTGTGCATTGCATTTTCCTTAACTATTGTATTCTCGCAATTTTTAATAATCAGGCCGTAATCGGGGCTTACGGGAAGTGTCCCGCCATCGCCTGCGCCCACCTTCATAGTGTTACCCACAAGAACACAGCCTGTGCAACCGTCCATAATTACGTGCGAGCTCTTTAAAGGGTCGGTATGGGGTTTATCCACATAACAACCGCCACGTCTGAAAATATTACCCGTAATAGTGGCAAGGTTAGGACCAACGCCATCCTTACCTAACTCTAAAGCCGGACCGAATGTGCGGTCAAAGAAATTACCTGTAATATTGAAACTGTCTCCCCTCGGGAATATAAATCCGCCCTTTTTATTCCATTCAACACGGTTACCCGTGGCTGTAATAGCGGCAACATATCCACTTACGGTAATACCACCACTGCCATTATTAGCAAACCAGTTATCTGTAAGAAAAGCATCCCATCCACTGAAATTAAGTCCCGCGCCGCCATTGGTAATAATAAGGCATCGCCTTACAGAGAAACACCAGATATGGTCAAAATGCAGACCGTCTCCCGAGAAAAGCGATATTCTGCAATCGTCTATATTAGGTGTATCCTCTTGACCGCCGCCGTTTGCCACGGGCCACTGGAGTCTTATTCCGTGAATATTCTTTCCAAGCTTTTTGCCATTAAAAGACATACCGCTTATCTTACAACCAAATGCTCCGCTTATATCAAGCAGACACTCAGCATTTTCATTTGTCAGAATAAAAGCAGAAGCACCGTCATTACGGTAGGTCCAGGAGGAACAACCCTCCAAGGAAACACCCTCACCGCGAAGCTTAAGGTCTCCTTTAACATTATACCTGCCGGGCGGAACTACTATTTTTCCCATACAGTCACGTGCGGCATCCATAGCCTTTTGTATGGCTTCGGTACAATCGGCAACACCGTCACCTATTGCGCCGAATTCGGTAATGTCAAATACATTTTTCATTGTTATCCCCACCGTTCCGATTAACTTACTCTTCAAAACAATTATACTGTGTAAGTATAAATTTACCAATATCATAAAGTATAGCTTCAAATCTTTTTCTGAATTCCACAGGCAGCTGCAAGCAACGTGTATCACATTTAAATTTACGACGCCTGAATACTCCGTAAGGCACGTTATCGGACTCAAAGGTAAAATAACCGTTATAGCCTATATCTATTAATCCGTGCATTACCGAATCTATATTGGTAATACCCATAAACGGCATTATATGATGGTCATCATTACCCATATTATCCTGAATATGAAGTGCCAAAACATCCTTGCCTAAAATTTTTAAGGCCTCGTGTTGAGGTAATTCCTGTAAATTTCCGTGACCTACATCCCAACAACCTTTAAGAAGCGGGTGATTAATATAATCTATCAATGATTTTTGGTCTTCAGCAGAGTCTACCCAATAACAACCCGGAACACACATTTTATTGAAATTTTCAGTAAGAATGGTTATTCCTGATTTTTCAGCAACTTTAAGTAAATCCTCATAAAAAATCTTGTTTTTATAAAAGGTTTCTTCCTTACTCAAACCGGTTTGGTAACCGGAGTGAACCACGATATTAGGTATACCCAAATAGGCCGCCGCTTCTATGCTTCGCTTAGTATCGAGAATAAATTGCTCATACTCACCATCCATAACCAATGGTCTGCCCATTGGTGAATGAGCCTGAACAAAGCTAACCCCTAGCTTTTGGGCAAAATCCTTTAGTTCATTGCCATACGCTTTCCAATCGTCGCTATAAAAGCCTGTACGGGTTCTGCAATCTAACCCAAAAGAATAATCTATGTATTTAAAACCCGCTTCTCTTATGGCGGCAATACTTTCTTTTGCATTAAAACCGTATGCCGCGAAATCACCTGTGGTTGTTGCCAATTTCATTTTTAATCACCGTCATCTTTACAGATTTTGATTATCCTGTAATACCAACGCGGTCGATACTTTCAATAAACCAGCGCTGTAAAATCATATAAACTATAAGCATAGGTGTTACAAAAAGCACACAGCCAGCCATCTGGAATGCCATTGTTTCGGGAGTTTCGGGGTTCATATAATAGCCCTTGGTCGAAAGCGCTGTGGGCAACAAATCAAGCTTCATAGCAAGCGGATAATCATCGTTAAGATACATTGAGCAAAGCTGATAATCATTCCAATGCCATATAAGTGAGAACACAACTACTGTTATAATTACAACACCCGAAGACGGCAATGCTATACGAAGGAAGGTTTTAACAGGGCCTGCGCCGTCAATCCAAGCCGCCTCTTCAAGCTCTTTGGGGAAGCCTGAAAAGAACTGTATATATATGAATATTATTACACCTGACCTTAATCCCATTGAGAATATAGAGGGCAAATAAAATGCCGCCGCGCTACCAAGAATATTAGGTCTTAAATCAATGCCTGTCAGTTTATCGAACAACCCTAAGATACCTAAAACATCCATTTTAGAGTAATTTGCCATTCGGGGAATAAGCACCATCATATCTGGAACCAGAATTGTAAGGAATAATATACCGAGCATTATACCCTTACCCTTAAACTTAAAGCGCGCAAAGCCGTAGGCGGTAAAGGCGCAAGCCGCAACCTCAATAAGAGCGCTTATAATTTCATAAATAAAGGTTGATTTAAGCGCTTTTCCGTAGTCGAGAAGCTCAATTGCTATGTCATAATTGAACTTGGGACTTATAGCCTCGGGAATCCAGACTCTAGTTGAGTTAAAGAAACCGTTACGGCTTACAAGAGAGGTCACCACCATATAAAGCAGGGGATAAATAATAACAAAGCCTATAGATATAAGAAGTATCATTCTGAAAGCAAACATTGCCGTGTTTGGCAAATTGCGCTTTAGGGTCTCTTTATTAAGGTTTAAGGAGATTTTTTTGTTGTTAAATAAGCTCATATTATCCCCTCCTTAATTCCAACGGTTTTGAAGGAATTTTTTGTAAACAAATACAATCAATCCCATTATTGTGCCAACTACTAAGAAATAGAACCACATCATAGCAGAGGTTTCGTCATAAACAGCGGCACGCATTAAACTGTAAACCTTTACAACCAAAACATTATTATTGCTTACAAACAGTTCTACCATTGTATAAACCATAACAAGCAATGTAACATTTGAAAGCATTGGGAAGGTTATAAACCAAAATTCCTCCCACTTAGTAGCGCCCTCTACCTTACTTGCCTCATAAAGCGTTGAAGGTATAGACTGAAGACCCGCTAAGAAAAGTACGGTCTGAATACCGCTGTTCCATATAAGGTCAAATATATTGCTTATTATCTTTTGAACATATTCAGCCACTTGAGCCGGTAGGTCAAGTATAGATATAATATCCTGAACACTGAACATTCCGCCCGATACCGATTCTGAAACGGATGAGCTTGTCATATCGTCGCCCGCCATACCGGAAATCAGCTCTATTACTACACCCGAAGCTATAATTACGGGCATAAAATAGAGGGCTCTAAAAAACAGTCTGCCTCTGAATTTCTGGTTAAGCAAAAGTGCCAGTACCATACTGAGCAATACAATAATCGGCAAGGAATAAACAAAATTTGTAACCGATTTTGTAAGCCAGTTAATATAATCGGTATGCTCGGCAACTATGTACTTATAGTTTTTAATACCTACCCAAAGAGTTTGAACACCGTCTTCTGTGATAGACATTTGAGAAAAAGAATAAATTATTGACTGAATAACCGGTATTGCAAAGAAAAGCACTACACCCACTACCCAGGATGAAATAAAGAACCATCCGTAGCGGGCCTTAATCTCTTCAATACCTCTGTATTTTTTCTTTTTCATTACTTCGCCCCCTCTATAAGAAAGCTTTTTGCAGGAATTTTGCCTGCAGCGTCTGATATTTCATTATCAGAATAATTCACATAAACAGTAACTCCGTTAGAGAATTCTGTTTTACGAATACCCGATTCTAAAATAGTGTGATTTACAATTTCACTGTCTGCTATTTTTTCATAGTAGTCGGAAAGTGACTTGTAATTTTCAATTACTGTATCCTTTATATCGCTATATAGACTATTGTAAAAAATAGGGGAAACACTGTCAAGCAGTACGGTATCATAATCTGCAATCAGTGTATAGCTTAAACCGCAACCGCTCTCAACCGCACGCAAAAGCTGTAAATCGGGTTCGGCTACCAGATTTACGCTCTCAGCCGAAAGCGAGGTTCTGCCTCTGAATACCATCTGGTAAAGCGGAATATCTTCATCAAAAATAAATGCTTTTGATGAAACGGTAGGCGCACCTATAACCGCATCTGATTTTGCCGCCGCAAAGGCATTGGCATCTTCAGTAATAATTTTTTTGTTTTCGGCTTTAATACTGTCTATTATACCGATAACCTGATTTGCAAAGCCTTCCTTTGCATAATATTCTACCGATTCCTTATTACTGTAATCGGAATATACCATATTTGAAAGTGAGGTAAGACCCACGCCCGAAAGCTCTAGTTTTTCGGCCGCATTGAGAACGTCCTCTCCGACATCTGTAAAGCGGTCGCGGGCTAAAAGCGATAATGCGTTTTCGGTTTCTCTGCCCAAAACTGCGATATCAAACCTATAATCCTTTGCAGGCTTACGGTTAGCTCTTATAGCCGCATCAAAATATGATTTGTAGCCGTTAGCAGACTGGTTAAAGCTAACAGTATTAAAATCAAAATAAAAATCTGTGCCGTTATTCTTGCAAAGCTCCATTACCTGCCCGAGTTCTTTTGCTTTGCCAAGCTTAGAATCTATTTTGAAATTACCCGCAAGCTTATTAGAGTCAATTCCGTTTTCAGTAAAGCCTTTAAGGGTTACGTTTGAAACATCAAGACCTTTTTCCTTAAGCTCATTAAGAATATCGCCTACCTGCGATATTGTAGTTGTTGGGAAAAGTGTCTTATAAGGAATACCCAAAAATGACTTTACGGTCATAGTGCCGCCAATAAATGTGAGGTCAAGCTTTGAAGAAGCGGCCGCCTTGGCTTCGCCCATAGTTTTATCAAGATAATTACGGTAGGTCTCTGCCATAGCACTATAGTTAGCCTTTTCATTCTCTAAGGGATAGAAACCGATTGTAAGCGGAGTTTCTATCATATTATCGGCATAAACCGAGCCCTCATAATATCTGTTGTTATAAAGTTCTTTTATGTTTGCGGTATATCCGCGAAGCTGATATGTGGTATAAACCGAGCTATAGCCAATAGAGGTTGAGCCCACTGTCATTTTAAGAAGAGAAGACTCTGCCCCCTGCTCTATTATGCCGGCTACAGCGGTTGTTGCCGTTTTTACACCGAAAAGCGGTAATCTGATTGCTTTTTCGGTGGTAATTTTGTCCCACACCTCTTTGGAGTAGTCGATGCCGTAAACCTCTGCCTCATAAGCTTCACCGGGTTGTGAAATTTCTTTAGCATATACAAGTGCTCCCGAGCCTGAGGGATAAACCAAATAGCCGTCTGTTGCGCTATTTTCTACCGAACAGAAGAAGGGCGCCACCGCCACAGAAATGAGCATATTCTCATTTTCCTCTATTTCCTTAGGGTTAACGGTAATTGCCACACTGTCCTCTCTGAGAGAGTATTCAACCGGCACCATAATCTGTGCATCATCAAAATAATACTTAATTTTGATGCCGTTTTCTATCTCCTCAGCAACGGTGCGGCCTCCCTTTACAGCCGCGTTATAAGAAATAAGCTGTGAGGTTATATTTTTTTCAACATCAAGGTAGTCAATAATTAATACAGACTCAACCTGTGGATGCCTTTTAATAGGCATACCGAACTCATCAAACTGCTGTTCACCCGAAGCTATAGGATTAGTACCGTAAACTGCACCTGTTTTCAAATTTGTAAGGGTTATGCCCATTGTAGTTTCATTAAGCTCCAGCTTAAAATTTTCATTTTCTGCTATAACGGTGTCAGAAACCGATGCCGATTCCGTCTTATCATCGAAGGAATTCTTTTTTAGCACGGTCTTGCCCGAGCAACCGCAAAGCATTGTTAAAACCAATGTAAATATACAAACTGACGAAATAAATCTTTGCCAATTCAAAAGTAATTCCTCCTATCTATGATATTAATTCAAGAAAAACGGTTACGGCGAAGCCGCCTATTTGCTGAATAAGCATTCCTACCAGAATCATAAGGAACACTAAAACCGCCAACCAAGCAATACTTAAAACACTTGTGCCGATAAGTCTCGACATACTGAAATCGTGTATTTTAATAAGACCGATTATAAGAAGTATTGCGGTAAATCCAATTGCCACCGCATCAAAACCGTCAAGGAACATTGCCTCATTAGGTAATAATACATTAGTGAAAATAAGTCTTGCAAATCTTTCTATTATTATAGGTAACAAGCTGTAGCAGGTTACAATGCAAATCTCTCTGAGGGTTCCCTTACCCTGCATAAGAGTACATATCATCCAGTTGCTGAGTATCCACAAAACAACAAGACCTGCACTACGAACAAGCACCCAAATTGAATTGAAGTTTGCGGGGTCGTACTGTGTGAATAAAAATCCGCCGCAAAGCACCTGAATTACGGCTGTTACATAAAACAAGGTAATCAGCACACCGCAAATTATAAGTGAGCCCTGCTTCTTTTCCTTAATCTCCTCAAAGGTTAAAACAGGATGAATAAGGGTTCTGAACATCAGTCTTACCTGTTTTGATTTTATAAGCTTTATTTGCTTTTTCTTTATAAATACCGACAAACCGATAACTGCCGCTATTATAACTACAACCGACAGGAATATCAGCCAAAAATATTCTTTAAGCAAATTCTGGCGATAAAATTCAAAGGCTATCTGATAGGTTTCTCTGTCATAACCTATTTTTGCATATTCCATCGCGGCTTTGTAATCACATTCTGTAAGATACGCTCTTGCAATACCGCTGTATGCAGGCTGGAAATTACGGTCAAGGGCTATAACCTCGTTCCAACCCTCTCGCGCTTCGAGATATTTACCCTCAAGGGTAATATCTATAAGCCCCATAACCTTTTTGCCGAAATCGGTGATTTTAAAAACTGTAACTGTATTTTTTAGCTTATCTGTAACAAGTACATCTGTGCCGTTAAGGGCTATTGCATTTGCGGCAGAAAATGTACCGTCCTGCTGACCGCTACCGAGACCGCCGCCAAATGCAGTAAGCATTCTGCAGGACCTGTCATAAAGGAAAACTCTGCCAAACTGAGATTCAATACAGTAAACATAACCCGCATCGTTAACAACAAGACCAACGATATCCTGCTCTATTTGCTTACCGTTATTAAATGTGGTATTAAAGGCATCGTCAACAAAGTTTGATTCTTCCGAGTTTAAAATATTACTGCCATTACCGGGATTTAGCTTTTTTATCTGTCCCACTCTATCGTAGGTATCTGTTTTACCGGTAGCTGTATAAATAAAGTCATTTTTATCAATAACTATGTCTACAAACGAATAAGGCAATGTTCTTGCGCTTGCGCTCTTTTTGGCATTGTTAGGGAACATACGCTCAATAATATTTTTAATAGCCGATGCTATTCCCGTTGTAACATCATTAGCACCGTAAAAGCCTGTAAAGCTTTTATCGGGCGCATAAAGAAGCGCACCGTAATACGAACCGTCACTCAAAACATAAAGATAGCCGTGTGAATCCATAACAGCCTTTAGGGGCTTAAAGACAAACTCCTCAGGAATAAGCGAAGATTCGGGCAAAAGATATACATCTGTAACAGTTCCGTCAGGCTTTATTCTTAAAACCTGAGCCTGCTCGGTATTGCAGACAAAAATTGTTCCGTCTGTATAAACAAACAGACTTTGTGCGCCTGCAAAGTTATAAACTACACCGTCACTGCCCACAAGCTCGGTAATTTCAGCCAATAATTTATAGTTGTTATCAAGAACTATTATTCTGGATTCGTTATCAAGAATATAAATTCTGTCATTCCCTGTAACAACATCATTAATCTGTGTGAGGGGCTTAATCCCTAAAGATAACGCATCGATAACAAAATCGGTTGTGTACATAGGTCGGCTGTAAACAGCCTTTCTTTCCTCACCTATATCCTCCCAATAAGTATAGCTCTCAAAAGGAATCTGATTTGAAGCGGCATTAACACCTAAAATGCAGGAGAATAAACATATGAAGGCTAACAGTACCGCAATCAAACGAATTGCTCTTTTAAACATACATTTCTCCCCTTTACATATCTTTAATGCCTGCGCTGCTCATAGCCTCTACAACATTGCTCTGAGATATTAAATAAACTATAACAGGCGGGATCATCATAATAGTAGTTATAGCCATAGCGCTACCTGTTCTTGCAATACCTCCGGCGGTAATCTGGGTTACAATCTGGGGAAGAGTTTTAAGCTCTTCATTGAAAATTGTACCGTTAGGAATTGCCGCCCAGATATCACGGAAAGCAAAAAGGGTAACCGTAAGCCACGCAGGTTTTATAATAGGCATTATAATCTGCCAGAAAATTCTGATGTAACCTGCACCGTCTATTTTTGCGGCTTCCATCAAAGCATCAGGCACATAGCCCTCAATATACTGCTTTATAAGGAATACACCCAATGTACCTGCCAATTGCGGTAAAATATATACCCAATATGTATCCACTAACCGAAGCTTTGAGAATATAAGGTACTGCGGAACCGAAAGCACATAAGAGTTAAACATAAGCGCAAACTGAATTATAAGGAATATAAAGCCCTTGCACTTATATGTACCCTTAGCAAGCGAAAATGCCGCCATTGCCGAAAAAACAATATTAAGCACCGATGTAACAGCTGTTATAAACAAGCTGTTGAAAACATAACGCGAAAGCGGCACCGAAAGGCTTGAAAGCAAGGTCGGTAATACTACATAGTTTTCGGTGGTGGGTCTGCGCACTGTGAAAAGTGTCGGAGGGAAAATAAGTAATTCATCAATAGGCTTAAACGATGTAACCACCGCATAAATAAGGGGTAGCATACTGAAAAGACCTGTTGCGATTATAAAAGCAAAGCAAACAAAATTACCAAATTTTGAACGGGTAAAGCGGTTTGCATTAGGCTTTTTAGGATTAGCTAATCTGTATTTATAATAAAGCTTCTTAAACATCTATACCACCTACTTACTTACCATATTCAAAACTTTGCCGATAATATATCTTGTTGTTGCCATTAAAGCAAACAAAACAACCGCTATTGAAGAAGCATAGCCCAGCTCATATCTGACCGTTGCCATATCCGACATATGCGTAACAATGGTATCAACCGTGTGCTGAACACTGGGGTAGCCCGCAAGCTCTACAGCAACAGCGCTTATAGAGAAGCTGCTTTGAATCTGCATAACCGCACTGAAAAGCAGCATGTGTGACATTGAAGGCAATGTAATATATCTTAGCTCTTGCCAACGGCTACGAATACCGTCAATAGCGCCGGCTTCATATAAATCGCGGTTTACATTCTGAAGACCCGAAATATTCGAAAGGAAGGAAACACCGAGACTTTGCCATAGTTGTACAATTATAACTATAGTAAAGAGATAATCGGGGCTTTTAAGCCAGGTAATAGGCTCGGTAATAATACCCACCGATAAAAGCAGGCTGTTAATATAACCGTAGCTGTCACCCGAAAAGGCAATTTTCCAAATGAAATATGCGTTACCTACAAGGGACGGCGCATAAAACATAAACGAGAAAAGGGTTCTAAGTCCTGTGGAAAACTCATTTACAAGCCAAGCAAAAAGGAAGGCCAGCAAAAAGCCCGCAGGACCTACAACAACCGCAAGCGCTACGGTATTCTTTAATACCGTCATAAACACATCGTCTTCAACAAACATACGCATATAGTTTCCAATGTTTATGAATTTAGGCATAGAAAGCATATCATATGAGGTGAAGCTTAAAACAATAGAAGAAAGTATCGGTAAAACCGTAAATACAAGGAAAAAGGTGAAAAACGGAGCTAACAGCAATAGCATAGGTAGCTGTTCATATTTTCCGCTTGTACTTTTTTTAATAACTTTTGTATTTTTCATGTAACCTTCCTCCTTTACTTATACTCTTCAATCTTACGATTGATTTCAGCATCGGCCACCTGACTCCACTTTGTTATGGCGTCCTTTGCGTTAACATTATCGTTAAGAACAGACCAATACGCCTGATCTATCGCGCGGCTCAAATAATAACTGCCTGGAAGCTCGGGCACTTCCTTTACCTTACTCCACTGGTTAAGGATAATTTCCAAATCATTTTTATCCCAGCTTAAGTTTTTAAGTGCCTCTACATTGGCTGTGGTCTGACGTCCAAGCATACCCAAAAGCGACTCTACATTGTTTGAATATCTGGTCTGGGTATCGGCAGATGTCCACCATTTAAGGAATCGCCATGCCTCTTTTTGATTGGGGGATTTTTTAAGTATTGCGCATCCTGTACCTGCACCTGCAACAGAATCGTTACCGCCCACAGTTCCTGGTACGCAAGCCACAGACCAACGTCCCTTGATTTCGGGCGCCGCGCTGTAAAGTGTCAAATATGTAGAATAGGGCGCAATACCAAGCGGCATAACACCTACACGAAGTCTGTTATAGAAATCTGCCTCCTTTTGATACTCATAATCAGTATAAAGGGTGGTCCAGAAATCAAATACAGAAATTTCGTCAATACCTGTGAGTTGGGTTGCGTTTAACTCCTCATTATAAATTGAAAGTCCGTTCTGTCCCATAAGTGTGGGGAAAAGATTAAGGCTTCCTATACCTGCATTTACAGTGGTTGCCGCAGTAATCATTGTATAAGGAATATAAACATTCATATTATTTCGCTGAATAATAGCAGATGTATAAAGGAATTCATCCCACGTAGTAGGCACCGTAAGCCCTAAGTTTTCAAGAATATCGCTACGGTAGAACATCATATAGAAGCTCTGGGTATCGGGTAAAGCATAAAGCTCGCCGTCATAACAGTACGGAACCTCGGCATCAGGCTGAAAACGCTCTAATATTTCATCAATATCATCAAACTCGGATAAATCTGTAAGGGCACCGCGTATTCCCAGGTTTACAGGCTCAGTTCTTGTTAAATGAAGAGCCATATCGGGAAAATTACCCGAAAGCAAACCGTTTATAAGAGAAGCATTTGTTATCTGCACCTTAACGGGTATTCCTGTTTCGGCAGTAAAAGAATCTCTTATCAAAGTGTCAAGGGCTGTTGCCTGGTCTCTACCCCAGTTTACCCAAAGCTTAAGACTGGTTTTATTCTCCTCGGCAGTTTTGGATTCAATAATATAATCGTCTACAAAAGAGATAAAAAGTCTTTCTGCTCCATATAGCAATTTCTTTAAGAAAGAAGCGTCCTTGTTTTCAAACTCTGCACCCACGGGGGCTAACTGAATAGTATCGATATAAAGCGGCATCTTCTTCATATCATAAAGCCAAGAGCTAAGAGAAGAATAATTTGTATAGTAGTCAGTTACATACTGATGTGCCATATAAGGACTGTCGCACATTATTTTAAGCACGCGGCTCATATTGTTTAATGCCGCAATATACTGACTGCTTCTTTTACCCGTGAACTTTTCGAGATCCTTTGCCAGAGTGATTAACTGCTCTCTACATTCCTCAAAGGTATCGTTAAGATTGGGGATTTGCCTGAATAATTCATAGTCAAGATTTGCATCGGGTGTAGCGCCCGTAATCTTAACAATTTCAATATACTTATTTCCAAGCTTATCAACTATATCGGATAAACGGTAGAAATATTCTGACATATCACCCATTGTAACCTCAAGGGTAAGTGTGTGCTCGCCCTTATCAAGCCAAATGTAATAAGGCTCTTCACCGTTTTTCCATTCGAAGAAGCTCCACTTAGCACAGTAAGGGAATCTTATTCCCTTAGCTTCTGTGAAAGGAGTTTTTCCGTCTATTTTAAGCCAACGCCAGCTCTCTGCATTGATAACATCGCTTTGACGGTATCTGAAACCGAGCTTGTAATAACCTGCTTCCTTAGCAGTGAAATCCCATTGCAAGAACTGACCTGCCTCCTGCCAAGAGGTGCCGCCTATGTAATTCAGTTTTGTGAGCATTACATCATTGGGTGTCACACCGGCATCCGAATTATCAGATTTAGGGATAAGACTTGATGCAGATTTAAGGCTTGCATTCTCTCCCTGAATAACTATGGTTTTTACATCTTTTTCACTGATTTTGTAATCCTTTGAAACCTCTTCATAGCTCTCTGTTTTTTCGGGTGCAGAAAGCTCTAAGCAAGCTACCGCTACCGCTTGCTCGGGATTATTTATAGAAACAGTATGGGTGCCGGCGCTGAAATAAAAGGCATACGGCTCTACCGTTACACCCGTTGTGCTTCGGGCCAAAGTTTTTTGGTATTCTTTAACCTCGGCTTGTTCAGGGGTGAGCTCATTACCTAAATTATCAACCCTTATTTTATCAGAAGCATTTTCCCACAAACGCGGAAAGCTTAAAAGCTCGGCCTCGCCAAAAGGAGTTACGCCATCTATCTTAAAAGCGAATACATAATCCACACCGCTCTCAACAGCGCTGTATTCAAGCTTAATATTATAATAGGAATCTGTAGGCACGGTAACTGTCCACTCGGCAGCACCCGTTCCCTTTTGCCATAAAACCGCGGTTTTACCGTTTGCTTCTTTAATTACAGCATCACCCGAAACCACAGCATCAGCGGCATTTAAGCTCATACTGTTTTCCGCAGCAGAAAACTCATCAAATTTTGATATGTATTCATTATAGTCCGTAGCTGTAACGGCAGTTTGTGATTGTACTATAGGAGTCGATTCTTCTACAGTATCTGCACTGACTGTAATACCGTTTAAACATAAATTAGAACTCGCGGCCAATATCACAGTCAAACCAAGTGATACAAATCTTTTTGAAAACCCTCTGTTCATCAAAATATCTACTCCTTTTATTTGCCGATAAGGCATCTTTATATAATTTATTTTAAAAACAATTTGCACAATATTCCATTCTTAAAAGTATTGTATCATATACAATCCTTACTAACAATGTAAAAAATTAACTATAAAATGTGAAAAATTATTTTTCGTTGTCATTGTTTCACAATAAAACCAATTAAGTGGGCTTAAATATGACATTTTAGGTAATAAATATTGGCAAAAACTGTAGAATTTGGTTTTTCCGCTTGTTTTTTCTATTTTCATCTTGTATAATATGTAATTGATTGTATAATTTAAGAAAAAAACTCACTGAAATTTCAAGGAGAGCAAAATGATAAAATATATTGCCGAAAACAAAACATTTTACTTAAATACAAAAAATTCCAGTTATGTGATAAAGCTGCTCAAAAGTGATATGCTTTGTCACTGGTATTACGGCGCACGTATTGAAGCCGAAAATTTGGATATGCTTAATTTGCTCTGCAAAAGAGAATATACTCAGGGAGAATTTCTTGATGAAATAAATAAACGCAACTACGTTACAAAGGATGCAGCCCCTATAGAATTTCCTATTTCAGGCAACGGCGATTTCAGAATTCCTGCATTGCTGACAGAAAATTCCTTTGGACAGCACGGCGCAAATCTTATATATAAATCCCACTGTATAACCAAAGGCAAAAAAGCCCTTGAAAATCTTCCCTCTTTTGATACCAATACCGAAAATACCGAAACTCTGGAAATTGTTTTAGAGGATACCGTTTCGGGTTATGAGGTTTCAATTTTCTATTCTGTATTCGAGGAAGAGGATGCTATTGCAAGGCATACAGAAATAAGAAATGTGACCGATAAGAAGTTGAAAATCACATCTGCGCAAAGTCTTTCTATAGATTTTCCCGCAAAGCAATTTGATTTTATAACCCTTGACGGCGCCTGGGCAAGAGAACGCCACGTAACCCGTCGCGCACTTTCTGCAGGCACAACCTCTATCGAAAGCCACAGAGGCGCCACTGGCCATCAGCACAACCCTTTTAGTGCCTTAGTTGAAAAAACCACGACCGAAAACAGCGGTATTGCATATGGCTTCGCGCTTGTATATAGCGGTAATTTCAAGTCTGTTGCGGAGGTTGACCAGTTTGGCTCTACACGTTTTCAAATTGGTATTAACCCACACAATTTCTGTTGGAACCTGCTCCCCGGCGAAACCTTTATAACACCCGAAGCTGTTTGTGTTTTCAGCAACGAGGGTCTTAACGGAATGTCTCACAGCTTCCATAATATGTGCAAAAATCACCTCGGCAAATCTACATTAAACATAAAAAGACCCATTGTTATAAACAGCTGGGAAGCTATGTATTTTGATATGAATGAAGCCGCCATAGAAAAGTTTATCAATGACTGTAAGGGTCTTGGTATAGACACCTTTGTGCTTGATGACGGTTGGTTTGGAAAACGGGACGATGATTATAGCTCGCTTGGAGATTGGTTTGTACATAAAACAAAATTCCCTGACGGCTTAGACAAAGTAATTGATACCTGTCAGCAAAACGGTATGAATTTCGGAATTTGGTTTGAGCCCGAAATGATTTCGCCCAAGAGTGAGCTTTTTGAAAAGCATCCCGATTGGTGTGCTCATGTTGAAAACAAGACTCCAACCGAAAGCCGACATCAATTGGTATTGGATATGTCACGTCCGGAAGTTGTGGATTACACATACAATCAGGTTGCAGATATACTTAAAAAATATGACATTTCCTATGTTAAGTGGGATATGAACCGCAACATTATTGACGTAGGCTCTGCCGCGCTTTCTGCGGATAATCAAAAGGAATTCTCACACCGCTACATTTTAGGTGTTTATGATTTAATGCGCAGACTTACCGATGATTTTCCCAATGTTTTGTTTGAAGGCTGCGCCGGCGGCGGCGGCAGATTTGATTTTGGTATTCTCTACTATATGCCGCAAATCTGGACAAGTGATGATTCCGATGCTATCGAACGTCTTAAAATTCAGTACGGCACAAGCTTTGTTTACCCGCCCTCTGCAATGACAGCGCATGTATCGGCCTGCCCCAACCACCAAACAAAAAGAATCACCCCCTTTAAAACAAGAGGTGATGTGGCTCAGATTTGCAATTTCGGTTATGAGCTTAATGTTTCTAAACTAAGTGATGAAGAAAAGGAGCTTATCAAAGAGCAGATAGCCCTTCACAGACGTTTAGAGGATATAATTGAAAACGGTACCTTATACCGAATTGACAGTCCGTTTGAAAACGAGTTTTGCAGTTGGCAGCTAGTATCCAAGGACAAAAAGCGCGCATTTGCTGTATGCGCCACCCAAAAAATTACCGCCAACAACAACGGTCACTATATTAAACTTAAAGGTCTTGACCCAAAAACCGAATACACCGTTAACGGCAGTTTTAATCTTCACGGTAACACGCTTATGAACTTCGGCCTGCCGATAGTCGGCGATTTGACAGATTTTAAAACCTATACATTCGAAATTATTGCCAAGTAAAGAGGAAGATTATGAGATACCGTTTTTTACGCTTTCCGGAAGGCAAGCCTAAAGCCGTAACCCTTAGTTATGATGACGGTTGCCGTGCTGATATTAAGCTATCTACCCTTTTAAATAAATACGGATTAAAATGTACCTTTAATCTTAATAGCGCGTGGCTCGGCAAGAGTGAGAGCGATTGGCACTTAACCAAAACGGAAATTCAAAAATATTTAATTGATACGGGTCACGAAATCGCTGTTCACGGTGCCGAGCATAAAGCAAACGGTAACCTGAGAGCTATTGAGGGTATTCTTGATGTTGCAAATTGCCGCTTAGGTCTTGAAAAGGATTTTGACTGCATAGTAAGGGGTATGGCATACGCCGATTCAGGTGTAGGTCACTTTCACAACGGAATAACTATGTCGGATATTGAAACATACCTGAAATCCTTGGATATTGTTTATGCCCGCGCTCTTGGTGCAAATAACGAAACCTTTGATTTACCTCAGGATTGGTACCGTTGGATGCCCACCGCGCACCACGATTCCAAAAATGTTTTTGAGCTTATCGACAGATTTGTAAACTACAAGCTGACCGATACCTATCTCGCCCGAAGAATACCAAAGCTTTTCTACCTTTGGGGACATGCTTACGAATTTGATGAGAATAATAATTGGGACCGAATGGAAGAAATTTGTCAGAAACTCAGCGGGAAGTCAGATATATGGTATGCCACTAATATTGAGATTTATGAATATATAAATGCTTATCATTCTTTGATTTTCAGCGCTGACAGTTCTAGAATTTACAACCCCACCCTTAAGACTCTGTGGTTCGATATAGACGATACCCTATACACCATTAAACCGGGAGAGACCATTAAAATTTAATCCAAAAACAATCCCTTGTATAAATAAGACCTCAAAGGAAAAATCCTTCGAGGTCTTTAAATAATTATTCTATATCTAGATAAATTTTGTTTTTATCTGTCAGAAAATAGTAGAAAAAAGGATTTGAATATGTTATAATTCTGTCTATAATCTTTTAAAAAAGGAAAATTTTGAAATGGAAAAGTTTTTTAAGCTAAAAGAACGCGGCACTGATGTTAAAACAGAGCTAATTGCAGGTATGACCACCTTTTTTGCAATGGTTTACATTTTAATGGTTAATGCGAATATGTTTGCCGACCCTTTTGGTGACGGCTCAAATCCCCTCGGTGTCTCCTATGGCGCTATCTATATTGCAACCGCCATTTCTGCGGTTGTGGGCACAATTCTTGCAGGCTTGCTTGCAAATCTGCCCCTGGCACAGGCCAGCGGTATGGGGCTTAACGCATTCTTTGTTTACACCGTTTGTATCGGATTTGGTCTTTCTTACGCAAATGCATTAGTGCTTGTACTAATAGAGGGTACCGTTTTTGTTCTGCTTACCGTAACGGGACTTCGCAAAAAGATTTTCGAAGCTCTGCCCCACGCTGTAAGGGTTGCAATTCCCTCGGGTATAGGTCTTTTTATTGCTCTTTTAGGCTTTCAGAATGCAGGAATTGTTGTGCCTGACAGTTCAACTGCGGTTGACTTGGGTTCATTCAATCTGCTGACTCAAAGCTGGGGTGACATTATGCCGATGATAATCACCCTATTTACACTCCTTGCCATTGTTATTATGAGCCACAAAAAAATTCGCGGCGCTGTGCTTATAGGCATTCTGGGCGGTATGGCGCTTTATTACCTCTTGGGTCTTACCGTTAACGGCTTTTATGCCGAGTTTACTCTTAATGTGGTAAGTCCAATCCAAGCCTTTAAAGAATTCGGCGAACAGTCGCTTTTTAAGGTATTTACCGAGGGCTTTGATTTCTCCGCCTTTAAGCAGGCGCACGGAACGGCTAATCTTATTCTTACCATAGCCACAACTGCTCTTGCCTTTTGTATGGTTGATATGTTTGATACGCTTGGCACTCTTTATGCGGCTTGCGAGCGCGCAGATTTGCTTGACGAAAACGGCGAGCCGCTCAATATGAACGAGGGTATGCTCTCTGACGCTATTGCAACCACTGCAGGCGCTATTTGCGGCACCTCAACAGTTACTACATTCAGCGAGGTAAATGCAGGTGTTGCGGCAGGCGGCAAAACAGGACTTACATCGGTTTTCTGCGGAATATTTTTCTTTATTGCAATGTTTTTGAGTCCTATCGCCCAGCTTGTTCCAAGCTGTACCACTGCGGCGGCACTCATTTATGTAGGCTTTCTGATGCTCGCTTCAATCAAAAATATTGATTGGAATGATTTAAAAATTGCAGTCCCCGCCTTTCTAACTCTGTCTGTAATGCCCTTTACATATAATATCTCTTACGGTATTGCTTTCGGTTTGATTTCATATATTGTTATAAGCGTTTTCTGTGGTGACTTTAAGAAAATTAAAGTAAGCTCCTGGGTGATAGCATTCCTATTTATTGCAATGCTACTTTTAACACATTAAAATATTAACTTAATACGAAATTTTAAGGCGGCAAGGATTTTCCTTGCCGCCTTTTGCATTCGCCCACGCCCCATAGGGCGTTAGTATATTATTTTTTTATTTCCTTTACAAGTGAAATCAGGTTTTCTAACTGCTTGCTGTCTAAGCCCTTGAGTAGCTTTAACAGCTCTTTTTCCATTGTGGGATTTTGCGAATCGGTATCGAAAAATTCAGAGGGTGTAATACCGAAATATTCGCATATATAGAAAAATACTTCCATAGACGGATAATTAACACAATTTTCAACATTATTAATATAGCCATCGCTTAATCCAATTGACAAACTCATATCTCGTGCAGATACGCCTTTATTTATTCTCAACTTAGCAACTCGCTCTGCAAATTCTTTCTTTTCCATACCGTTCACCACCTGTATCTAATTGTACTATATATTATGTACACTTATAGTCAATTAGACTGCCAAAAACATTTGACTTATCTAATTTAATTAGATATAATGTTGTTGTTATCTATTTTATTTATCGACAGGTGATAATATGGTTTGTACTTTTTTCGGTCACAGAGATACACCGCACGATGTAGAAGAACGGCTTAAAGCAGTTTTAACAGCGCTGATTACTACAAAGGGTGTTGATACATTTTACATAGGGCATCAAGGGAATTTTGATTTTATAGCGAGAAAGGTTGTTTTAAAGCTTAAAGAGGAATTTCCGCATATTAATTACTCAATTATTTTAGCCTACATACCAACCGACAGGGAAAATTTCTTTACAAAAGATTATGAGCACACAATATACCCCGAAGAACTGGAAAAAACACCGCAAAGGTGTGCAATATCCAAAAGAAACCGTTGGCTTATTGAACATTCTGACATAGTAGTCACTTATGTCAGGCATACCTTTGGTAGCTCATCGCAGTTTAAAGAACTAGCCGAAAAGCGCGGGCGAACAGTACTAAATATTGTTTAAATGGGCTATCGAGCACACCACACTAGTTAAAAGCCCTCCTTGTGTAAAGGAGGGTGGCAGCCATAGCTGACGGGAGGATTGTTTTTTATAACGACAATCCCTCAGTCAAAACCGAAGGTTTTGCCGGCTCCCTTTGCACAAGGGAGCCATCGCTAACTGCCGTGACAGTCACATTTTAAAGCACAGAAATAACAAAAACAGACGGGACTGTCTCACTAAGGTTAAAATGCACAAATAAAAAGCTTAGCCAACACTCTTGGCTCCCTCTGACGAGGGAGCTGTCGAGTGCAACGAGACTGAGGGAGAGAAAAACTACATTTTTGCAGATTTTTTACCTTTTCTCTCCCTCCGTCACAGCTACGCTGTGCCACCTCCCTCGTCAGAGGGAGGCAAGGTTTTTGCAAATTACCTTTAATGAGACAGCTCCGTTTATAACCGCAGAAAAACAACGGTTGCGTTTGACAGCCCCCTTTACACAAAGGGGACTTTGTTTTGCGTGTTGATTTTATATTGTGTAAAAAAATCCCCCTCGATTGAGCAATGTCATTAAGTTAAGGGCATGCGAATAGG
>CAZNTP010000002.1:0-44023 GCA_964575985.1 uncultured Ruminococcus sp.
TTAAAATTTATAACCCCAAACCTCGCTTGAGATTTGGGGTTATTCGACAGACTGACAGGTTGGCATTGCCAACCTGTTTTTTTATACATCTAATATACATACGCTATGTTGTTGAGCTTATGCCCTCGAGCGACTTGACATGGTTTTTAATATATTCTCTGAAATCCTTGGGGCTTCTGCCGTAAACTGACTTAAACTGACGCGAGAAATTCGAGATATTTGAAAATCCCGATTGCTCCATAACCTGACCGATTGTAAGGTCGGTGCGCCTTAGCAGGTCGGCGGCGTGGTTTATGCGGTAATGCTTAATATATTGCTGGGGTGAAATATCAAGCTTGGTTTTAAATAATCTGAAAAGCTGACTTCGGCTGATGTTATATTTTTTGGATAGCTCTTCAACCGTTACATTGGTAGCGTAGTTCTTTTCTATATCAAGTATAACCTCATTAATGATGCCCGACTGCATATTAGAAGAATCATGCTCGGGATTAATAAAACTGAAAATTTCAAAAAGCTTTGAAATAGCAAGAAAACCGTTGCCTTCGCTTCCGTAGGATTTAACCAATGCCTTTAATGAATTTAAAACTTCAACGCTATCATTAAAGTTGAAAATGATTTTATCGGTTGAAAGACCTCTTAGTGCTATCTGCTGATTGGAGCTTTCTCCCGAAAAACCAACCCAACCGTAAAACCAAGGGTCTTCAGAGTCGGCGGTATAGGTGGTGGGAGCGCCGAGAGGTATGAAAAAGCCTTGCCCTTTACTTAAGTGATAGGTTTTTTCGTTAATATGCAAGGTGCCTTTTCCGGAAAAGACAAAATGAAGCAGATAGTAATCCCTTATTGTCGGGCCGTAGGTATGATTGGGCTTACAATCCTCATAACCGCATTGGGTTACAAAGAAGGAACGGTTAACATTAAAGCTTGTGTTAATTGAATGCTTCATAATAAACATAGCCAAAACCTCCAAAACGCCTTATATAATATATAAGGTACCACAGGAAACAGATTGCCACAGGCGTTTACACTCCCACAATGACAAATGTGTTTTAGAAAAGCCTTATTTAAAATAATGAAATACAAAAGAGAATTTCTTAGTTATTATAGCAAAAAATCACAAAAAGTCAAGCAGGGTGCAACATTTGGCAAATAAAATGCAACAAAAAACTCCAAGGTTGATTTTATGTTGATTAAGAAAAGCTTAAAAAAATATCGAAATTTTGTTTTCGTGACTAGGCTTTTGTGAAAAATGCCCAAAATACACCCTAGTGATTAGTGTATTTCGTCGTTTGACTAATAATTTGGCAAAAAATAGCTCGGGTCAGTGCAACATTCTGCAAAAAACTTACAACATAGCGATATTGTTGTTTTGACCGAAAATTGATAAAATAACAATGTAAAATATTATAATTTTGCTAAGGAGGACTCTTATGAACAAGCTAACTAAACGAATACTTGCCATTGTGAGCATTGTTTTAAGCATTGCAATCGTAGTTGGCATAGTATTATTTGTATTAGCTTCCTGTGGCGATAACGGTACAACCAAAAAGAAAAAGAAGAGGGTTGTAATCGTTAAAAAGCCGGAGACTACTCAAAATGATGACAATTCTTCTGAAGAAGAGGATGATCCGTACAATAGCGACTTCGAAGAGGAAGATGAGTACGACGAGTACGACGAAGACGACGAGGAAGACGCCGACGGCGAAGACGGTGAGGAAGACAACGACGGTGAAGACGGTGAGGAAGAAGAGGAAGAGCCCGAGGAGCCTGAGGACCCCGAAGATCCTGAAGAGGAATATCCTTACGAGGTTTACCTTACCGGTAAAGGCGGTCTTGCCACTGCTAATCCGTTAAATGAAAAAATCGGTATGTCGTTCTACCACTTCTATCAAGGCGAGTGGGATGCTTCGCTTGCCGCGGCTTATGATGTTACTGAAACCGAGTTTATGAACTACTACCGTATAGGTGGTATTAACGACCTTAAGGCGTTAAAAGAAAAGAACGGTCTTGGTTGGTGGCTTATACACAGTCCTTTCGCAGACCGCGAGACGACTGTAATGAAAGATGGTTGGACGGAAAGTATACTTACTACCGCTGCGGCATACAAAGCTGCAGGCGTTTGGGACCAGTTAGCAGGCTTTGAGACCGAGGAAATCTGTATGTCGGTTACTCAGGAGCAGTTTAAGATTATGACCCGCTGGCTTCGCGATAATTTCCCCGATAAGCGCATCTTCTCCTGCCTTTCTATGTATGAGGTTAGAGGTACAGCTCCCGCAGGCTTTACAATCGCTCCTATGAGTTATGATACATACGGCTATATTACCGACATCGGTTATGACTGGTATAGCCACCTTGATGTTCAGCAGTATAGAGACGCTGTTGAGCTTATGCTTGAAAATATGGGCAGAGAGGATAATGTCCGTGTTTGGTTCTTCCCCACAAATTATAAGTTCGGTAATGTTGACGAGCAGTTCTGTATTGACCATCTTAATATAATGTACGATATGTTACTTGATGAAACATTGGTTAAAAACCCCGGTGGTCTTTACTGCTACACCTGGAAAAGCTTTAGTGATCCCGGTATGGAAGAGCTTATCGACCCCGTACGTTCATACAAGTGGACCCGCCTCGGCAATGAAATTGTAAAAATCGGTAAGGAGATTTTAGCTAATCCCTACCGTTATGATTACTCAGTAATCAATTAATTTAAAGAAAGGTGAAAACTATGACAAAAAGAATTTTGGCACTGCTAATGGCAGTCGCTATGTGCGCAACCCTTTTCGCAGGCTGCGGCAAGACTGACGATAGCTCCTCTGTAGAGTGGGAAATCGAATATGTCTACGAAGAAGAAGCTTCCGAAGACGAAACATCTTCCGAAGACGAAGCATCTTCCGAAGACGAAGCATCTTCTGAAGAGGAAAACGAGTCTAAAGACAAGAGTTCCAGTAAGAATAAGACTTCAAGCTCTAGCAAGACTTCAAGCTCTAACAAGACTTCAAGCTCTAGCAAGACTTCAAGCTCTAGCAAGACTTCAAGCTCTAACAAGACTTCAAGCTCTAGCAAGACGGAAGAGGACAATAGCTCAACAGTTCTCGGTGCTGATAAAACCAACAAAACAGGTTTCCCGATTGTTAAGGAAAAGGAAAAGATTTCTATAATGTGCGTTACCCGTGCAGACCTTGGTGACATTGCAAACTCTGAGTTCTCTAAGGACTATGCAAAGATGACCAATATGGAAATCGAATGGAGAATTTACGGCGAGAGTGCAATCAGCGGTCAAAAGGTATTGGCTTTGCAGTCTGGTAACCTTCCTGACATTATGTTTACAAGTCTTACCGATGACGAAATGCTTCAGTACAGCAATGAGGGTGCTTTTGTAGAACTCACTAAGGACCTTCTCAAAGAGTGGGCTCCAAATGTTTATGCTACATACAATAAGTATCCTGAGGCTTGGGAAAAAGGTACTAACTCCGAAGGTAAAATGTTCATACTCCCCGGTCTTACTAAGGACTTTAACTATGCACAGCACTATTGGTTTGTTCGTACCGACTGGCTCCAGAAGCTCGGTATGAAGAAGAGCGACATCAAGACTATGGATGACTTCTATAATATGCTCGTAGCTTTCCGTGACGGCGACCCCAACGGTAACGGACAGAAGGATGAAGTGCCTCTGGCTACTTGGTCAAGCGGCGGCTTTATCTTTAATCCTTGGGGCTTTACAAGCACAATTGACGTTAGCAAGAGCGGTAAGGTTACAAATATGTACACCACCGACAATATGAAGAACGCAGTTTCTTTCTGGGCAAAGGTTTACAAGGAAGACCTTGTTTCTAAGAAGGAAATTAATAACTGGACAGGTAACAACGCTGCATTTATGACCCTTATTAATACGGGTAAGGTTGGCTGCTTCTGGTACGGTTGGCCGAATATGGACGATGAGCTTATGTCTAAGTATGAAACCCTTGAGTATCCTACCAGTAAAGAGGGCAACGGCGACTTCCCAACCCAAGCTATTACTGTAACACCTTTTGTTAACAACGGTAACATTATTATTACCAAGAACTGCAAGAACGTAGCAGCCGCTCTTCGTTGGATTGACTACCTCTTCACTGATGACGGTTATATGCTAAAGCAGTACGGTACAGTTGGTAAGGCTTATAAGAAGCTTTCTGACGGTAACTATGAGCTCACAGGTACTGAGGCATCTGCCGATGCAGGTCCTAAGTGGTCACTTCGTTGCCGTAACTATCTTGAAGATTCCAAGATTGTTAACGCAACTGTATCTCCTATGTACGAGCGCCGTTACTCAATCGACGATTGGTGCGAGGCTACCCTAAAGACCAACGGTCAGAAATTCTTACCTACTACTTGGATGACTAAGGAAGAAATTAACGCTGAAAAGCTTTATTCAACCTATTGGTCCAGTGTTTCAGACTCTTGGTGGACCTTTATTCAGGGTAGTAAGAATATGGGCTCTGACTGGACTACTCTTATCAACGAAATGAAAGCTAAGGGTATTAATAAGTACATTGAGGTTCTTCAGGGCTATTACGATCGTTGTAATAAGTAATTTTTCCAAATTTTGCAGAGGCGGAGTTATTCCGCCCCCTGCACATGTGATTTAAAGAATAAAGAAATCATAGTCAGCGAGCTTTACGGACAGTCGGGGACGCCTGTCCCTACAAACGCAATGACAAAATGGGCTGTCATTCTGAGCAACGGAGTTGCGAAAGAATCCGGAATACCCGCGGATTGCCACAGACGATAAATCGTCTTCGCAATGACAAAATCAAACTTTATTATTTGAGTGCGTAGCACTCATTATATCCCTCCAACTCGCAGGTCTGCGAGAAATCTATAAGGTATTAAATTCGTTTTAGCTGATTGTCGGGGTAGAGCTCGGTGCCTATCTCACAGGCGGCAGCGGATTAAAAAGGTATTAAATGCAAATGGGACATTGTTCGGAAAAAAACCACGGATTGCTTCGCTTTCGCTCGCAATGACAAAATGGGCTGTCATTCTGAGCAACGGAGTTGCGAAAGAATCCGAAATACCCGCGGATTGCCACAGACGATAAATCGTCTTCGCAATGACAAGGAAAACGGATTGCTTCGCTTTCGCTCGCAATGACAAAATGGGCTGTCATTCTGAGCAACGGAGTTGCGAAAGAATCCGAAATACCCGCGGATTGCCACAGACGATAAATCGTCTTCGCAATGACAAGGAAAACGGATTGCTTCGCTTTCGCTCGCAATGACAAAATGGGCTGTCATTCTGAGTCGCGAAGCGGCGAAAGAATCTGTAATACCCACGGTTTTAAACCGAAATTCATTTGTATTAAATATAAAAATTTTTTATCAAAGGAGAGGAAACAAATTGAAAACATCTAATTTCAAAAAGGTTTTGGCATTAGTATTAGCTTTAGCAATGGTATTATCCGTTTGCACAATGAGCTTCTCAGTTAGTGCCGAAACCGAAACAGCTGACCTTGGCTACTATGTTATGAACGATGCCACCGCCGATAACGGTTGGGAAAACGGCAGCACAGTAGCTACAAGAGCTTTAGGTGACCGTTCGGTTTACCGCATAGCTCCCCAAAGCGCAGTTACAAGTCAGATCAACTTTAAGAACAACCTCGGTTCTCTTACCACTGATGATTTGGCTACTGTAAACACTCTTTCTTACTATGTAAAGAATGAGACAGGTGTAGCATTAAGCTATACCTATAAATACTTTACAGAGTATTATGACACTGAAGGTGAAAGCAGCGTTTATCTCGGTGCCGACAATGCTATGTTTAAGGACGGCTTTGTTTACCTTGTAGGTATCGACGAGGCTGAAATCGTTCCGATTAAGCTTGGCTCTAACGGTAAGCTTACCCTTCCTGCTAAGTTTGAAGGTTATGTTATATATGACCTTTCTGCTTCTGATAATTATGGTATGGCTTCCCTTTCAACTAAAGAGAAGGATGAAGAGGACAAAATCATTTATGATACAACAAAAACTGTTGTTGATGTTATTAAGGCATCCTTCCCGACAATGAATATGTATGTTAGCAATACCGAGGCTATGCTCACAAAGGCTTGGTATATTGACGATATCGCAGTTTCTACCAAAACTGTTGAAGAACTCGCTAAGTCTTTAACAGGCGGCAAAGTTGTTTCTTATAACTTTAACCAGGCTTCCTCAGGAACTATGGATTCTGACGAATCTATATTCTATTGGAGTTCTAACTTCGAGAGTGCTGATGCCGACGGTAACGCTTGGCCTACATTAGTTGATTTTGACGATATGGATGGCGTTGGCGCTAAATTCGTTAAAACCGCTACCGGCGGTGTAAATTCTACCCTTTGGGTACGTAACTCTTTTAAAGAGGCTTACGGCACTGACGTTGCTTTCGCTCCCGAAAAGGCTAAAGGTATTAAAATTGACCTTGCTAAAAAGGGTAATGTTTCCGTTAACCTTTGTGTAAACGGCGAACCTAACAAAATTCACGCTACTCTTTACTTAGTAAGCGAAGCAGGTGTTGTTACTACAACTGCTACTACTATTCCTGCCGACTTCGTTGGTACTGCTTACTATGTGTTTGACGAACAGGCTGTAGGTCTTAACTATAACAGTAGTTATATGACTTGGGCTGATTACGTTGCTTCTAAAGAGGGTAAAATCAGTTTCTGCGTATATTCAACCGGTGACGCAGGTTCTGAAATCACCTACGGCGGTTTAAGTTTCATTTATGATACTACCGATATCTTATCTAATATTAAACCTACAATGACTAACCCCATTATTTATGATGGTACTGTTACTCCTCAAATGTGGGCGGGTGACGGTGACCGTTCACAGTCTTGGGGCGGTGCTTTCGACGTTAACGTTGAAGACGGTAAGATAGTTGCTACTTGCACAACTGCCGGTAATACTGCTACCCAAGGTTTAATATTCAACAACGGTGGTAAATCTCACGAACTTGATTTTGATACAACTGCAGTTAAGGGCGTTAGTTTCGACCTTAAGACTCCTGATAACGGCGTTGATTACAAAGTTGGTATCACAATGGGTATCCGTACCAGTTATTTAACCTACTGCGGCGGTATCAAGGGAATCAATAAGGACGGTACTATACTTACCCTTCGTGCAGGTTATATTTACGGCGGTGACGGTACATACTTTGTAACAGTACCTGCCGGATTTGACGGTAAGATTGTTTGCTTCGATGTAGCAGACAAAGGTAACTACTATATAGGACCTTACTGGTCAGGTACACGTGTTAATACTTTCGGCGAGTACTATGCTTACGATTACACAGGTACAGGTTCAAAACCTGCTAACCTCTTTGCAGGTATCTGTATTGACGTTAAGGCTACTGCTACTTCAGGTACTGCTTTGGGCGACACATTCGTATATGACAACTTAATTGCTGTTTGCGAAGATATTGATACTTACATTAATAATATTTCTGCAGACTATATTGCTGCAAACGCTGCTACTGTTGAAAAAGAATTGCTCACAGGCACTCACCTTGTTAACGACTTTACAGGCGTTAATGGAAATACTGCTACCCACACAACAAGCAATGCTAATGTTGTTGACGTTACTTACGGTTTTAACGATTCTGCTGATATGATATGCGCAGAAATGACATTTAACGGAACGAATGCTTCCTCAAGTCAGCGTCGCGTTAATTTGGCGGTTAATCAAGGTGTGTTAGATTTAAGCAAAGCAGTTGGCTTTACTTATGACGTTAATATCACTAACCCTGACGCTTATGCTGTTAATTGGGCTCTTCAGGTTAGTGCTCAGAAGAATGCAATTAATAACGTTAAGGTTTACTTTATTGACGCTGATACAGGCGTTGTTACAGATATGGGTGCTAAGTTCACTAACAAAGCAACCGTTAAGGGAACTGTAGTCGTTCTATTTGGTGAAGATTATGCCGTTCAGGACGGTTATGGCAGCGGCACTAAATACACTTGGGCTGATTTCGTGGCTGCAAATAGCGGCAAAATTACCGATATCGGTCTTTGGATGAGCGACCGCGCAACAACTACTGTAGAAGAGTCTGTTACTGATGAAACTACAGGCGAAACTACAACCACAACCAAAACAGTTCTTACTGATGCTTGCGCTAACTTCAAGGCTCAGATTGATACCCTTTCTTTCATTTATGAAGAGAACCCTGTTCTTGACACTATTGAAAAGAAACTCAGCACTACCGAGTATTTAATTAATCCTAAAACAGTTGACAAAACTGCTTTTGGTGAGTACGCATCTTTCCTTAACTACACAGGTCGTTATAATAGCACTGGCTATACCGCACCTTTCAATCCTTCGATTGATGCTAATGCAGGTTCACCCTCAGGCAATGCTTATAAATTCACAAGAGTTGAAACCGAGACTATCGTTACCCGCGAATTAAGACTTGTTACCAACAATAGTCTTACTAAGGATGAAATTAAGGCTAAGGAAGCAATTGCTTATTGGGTAAAAGTTCCCGAGGGCGAAACTGTACAACTTTCAAAAGAACTTAACGCACAGGATTGGCCGATCCGCACTTCTACTATGACTTATGATACCGTTAAGGGCGAACTTAAGACCTATAGCGGAAATATGACCCTCAGCGGATTTGAAGGTTATGTAATTCTTCCTTTGCAGTACGCTTTAATTGGTAAGGACACTGCTAAACTTGACGGCACTAACGTATCAGGCGCAGTTGATTTTGATACATTTGTTGACGCTAAGGGCATTACACAACTTTACTTCTTTATGGGCGGAGAATATTACAGCGGTATAACCACAAGTTTCTGGATGGGCGACTTCCGTTATGTTGACAGTATCAGCGCATTTATGGAAGAAATCGGCGCAGAAGTTCTTGCAGGTGACGTTAATAACGATAATGAAACCGACGTTCGAGATATCGTTCGCTTAAAGAAATTCAATGCCGACGCTAAAACAGAAATCGCTTATCATAATGCTGACGTTGACGGCAACGGTCTTATAGATTCTGCCGCTGACCTTGTAAATGCAAGAAAGCAGAACATTGATGTTGAATACAAGGCTACTGAAATTGATGCTTCCCTTGTAGAATATCCTGATACATTTGTTGGTATTTATCACAGTGGCTACGGCTCTTGGGATAGTCTTTACGGAGATGTAATCGCTGAAAGCGAAATCGTTAATATGTACTCCTCAACAGACCTTTACACCTTGGCACAGCTTAAGGAAAAGGGTGGCAACACATGGATGTATCTTAGCGAATACTATGGCAGCGAGCCTGTATTCGGTACTAAGGATGGCGGCTACGACAGAGAAGCTACCGAAATTAACGAAGCTTATAAGACTGCTCTTGACAATGCTGTTAATAAGTTAAAGAACTTAGGTCTTTGGAATGTTGTTCTCGGCTTTACCGATGAAGAAATTCTTATAGGCGACCAGGTTAAAGGTATGACTCAGGCTCAGTTCCGTACATGGACACAGTACCTCACCGAGACCTATGGCAAGCGCTTTAATGCATGCCTTTCTACCTACGAAGTTAATGGTAATGACTCCACCAGTACTACTGCTGCAAATGCTGAAACCTACGAGTTTGTAACTGATATCGGTTATGATTGGTACACAGGTACATTGGAGCAGCATCAGACAATGTTCAATGCCCTTAAGACCAATATCGGCGACAGAACCGACGTTAAGTACTGGTTCTATCCTACCGCTTATTCACCTAAGAAGGACGATGCACCTGCTTGGACAGATGATTATATTGCAGGGCAGCTTGGTATCTTTGATACTATGTTCGAGTCTGTACCTGAAGCACAGCGTGGCGGTCTCTATTTCTACACTTGGTCCGACTGGAGCAGTAGCTATGGTCTTGAATCTCTTATCAATACTTATGGCTATACTGCTACACGCGATGCACTTATAACAGTTGCTTCAAAGTGGGCAAATAATTAGAAACTAAAGTTTAAGTTTTCCCTTTCTTAAACCTTTGTGGGTTTGGGCGAAAGCCCAAACCCACTCGGGTGGGGAAAAAGGATTGCTTTGCTTTACGGACAGTCGAGGACGCCTGTCCCTACAAACGCAATGACAAAATGGGTTGTCATTCTGAGCGACTGCGTTGCGAAAGAATCCGTGGTATTAAGAGAACGGATTGCTTCGCTAACGCTCGCAATGACAAGCAAGGCTCAATGCAGATTGATGTTTTCTCGCAGTAATTTTTATGTTACTTATTGTCGGGGTAGGGTTTGGGCGTTAGCAGAAAAGTTGCAGCGGATTAAAAAAACGGAAAGGTAAAAAATGTTTCTTTTAATTTAATAAAATATTTAAAGTGATATTTTTCGCTTTTTCGGCGACATAAATTTATAATCATAAGTGAGTGGAAACAATCGCGATTGTTTCTAGTAAATGTGCATTTACAACTTGTCGACTTAGTCGACAAGCACTTATGATTGCATTAATGTTGGGATTTGCACATTTGCAAATCGTATGTGTGTTACACATACTGAAACACGGTGTGTTTCACCAACAATTAGTATAAATATATAAATTATACAAAAGGAGAAGAAACTATGAAAATCTTTAAGTTACGCGGTTTACTTGCAGTAGTTTTGGCTTTGGCTTTAGTCCTTACCACATGCGGTATCAGCACTATTGTTCTGGCTTCCACAACCGACCCTACTGTAGTAAACAACGGTGACGGTACGGGCAACAACACAGGTAGTTTAAGCAATTATGACGCCGCATACGTTGACGATACCGTAAACGGAGGTAAGAAAATCGAATTTACCGCCACAGTAGATACTACTGCCGAGGTTAAGGGTACTTTCGGTGTTGATTCTATTACCGACTATTCCAAAATCACCGCAATTTCTATGTATGTAGAAATTCCTGATTTAGGTTCCGATAATTATTATAAATGGCAGTTGGGTCTTAATGCCAACACCCTTATTTTCCAGGGTAACTATACTGCTATTGATACAAGCGGTAAAACTGTTGCACAAGGCAAGGGCTCTGACGGCCCAATCTATTTCACGGGCGGCTTTAAGGGCACAATTTTCTATATTATGCCTACAGGCAACAATGCCGTTTTAAGGACAAGCGCTAGTACACCTATTTATAATCATTTAAATGGTCTTAATATGAATTTGCCTGCTGATATGAATATACCGATAGCCAATCTTATCAGTATTCTAGGCGGCATTAAGAGTGTTCACGTTAACGCTCAAAGTCAAGTTGGCGCTTTAGGCAAAAAGGTTTCGGTTGACTCTATTACCTATCACTACGGCGATCCCGACGAGCTTATAGAGTCTTATGTTCCAAAGCTTGAAGCACCTCTTATAAGCGCAAAAGGTCTTGTACCAATGGGCACAGAGGTTAAGCTCACTGCCGCTGAGGGCACAGACATCTATTACACCTTAGACGGTACAGACCCTACCGATGCATCCACCAAATATACAGCGCCTATCGTTATTAATGAGTCTGTTACAATTAAAGCAATAGCTTATAAGGATGATTTAGTTTCTTCTGTTAATACTGCTGGATTTACTGTTCTGCCCGCAAATTATCCCAATTCTACCATTCTTAATGACGGTTCAAGTAATATAGGTCAGGACAGTCAATACGAAGGTATAAGCGCTAAGTCTGAATTTGTGGATGGCTATTCTCCTTACGGTACTGCTGTAAAATATACTGGTATTGGTACCAACGGCGGTCAGAGTATGTGGAATGTTAAGGTAACTAACCCCGTTGAAAAGTCAGAGCTTGCTATTTATGAGGCAATCGGTATGTGGGTAAGCGTACCTTATGACTTTAATATGGCTTTCAGCCCTAAAATTAACAGTCAGCCCAATAATTACTTTGGTAGCTGTATAACCTACAACACCTCTACAGGTGAGGTCAAGGAATATGCAAACCATAATGATGCAAAGCTAAGCAATTTTGAGGGATATATTTTATTCCTAACCAAAGGCACCTGCATTGGTACAAATTATGCAACCGCAGGTAATACAACCTGGAAAGACTTTATAGGTACAAACGGTCTTTCTACACTTACTTTCTATCATTCTCACAACGCATATTCAGGCAAAACATTTATTGCTGACAACTTTGTTGCTGTTGTAGATGTTGATAAGTTTATCAACGATTTAAAGGCAAATGAGACCTTACGTCCTACAGCGCCTTCAGCTACAATCCCCAGCGGTATTGTAGCAAACGGCGAAAAGATTGAGCTTGTTTCCAATGAGGGTGCAGAAATTTACTACACCACTGACGGCACAACTCCTACCACATCTTCCTCTAAATACAGCTCAGAGAATATGCCCACAATCACAGCAGATAACACTACAGTTAAAGCAATCGCTGTTATGAACGGCATTACCTCGGGTGTGAATGAATATACCTATAAATTCTTAGACCCATCTGTTCCCAATGAAATGATTATCAATGAGTTTGAGGATACTGCAACAGTAACTCACGGTAGTGCTTCTTCACGTGAAGTAGTGAGCGGTGTCGGTTATTACGGCGATGCTATGAGCATTACAGGTCTTGACTATGTGACAAGTTCAGGCGCTGCTATGCTTAACATTAAAAAGTTTGATACTACAACAAGTAAGGATATTATAGCTGTAAAAAAGGCTATTGCTTTCTGGGTAAGTGTTCCCGTAGGCGATACTATGACCTTTAACCCCTGTATTAACGGTGAAGCATACCCATTAAAGACATCGTATACAACCTATAATACCGCTACAGGCGAAATTTTAAATTATGAGGTTGGCGATATTCCAAAGCTTAACGGCTTCCACGGCTTTGTAATCTGCGATCTACAGGGCGCATGTGTAAGAGACGGTTATGTTCAAAAGGATGATGATGGTAATGATATTACTCCATACCTTACATGGCGTTCATTTATCAACCGCAGCAGTCTTACACAAATTCAGTTCTATACGGTTAAGACTACATTCCTTAACAAGACCTATGTTATGGACCATATGGTGCTTGTAAACGATAAGGAAGCCTTTATTGAGCAGATTAAGCAGCTTCCCTTAAAGCCCTTAGCTCCTACTGCTGATATCCCCGGCGGTGTTGTTAAGGAAGGCGAAAAGATTGAATTAATCGGTAAGGGTGAAGGCGTAGAAATTTACTACACAATGGACGGCACCGAGCCGACAAAGGCTTCTACCAAGTATGACGACAGTAACAAGCCTGTTATTACTGAGCCTTGCACAATTAAGGCTATTGCATATATAGGTGAAGAGAAGTCGGCAGTAACTGAGTATATTTATACATTTATTGACCCCTCTGTTCCTAATGTTGCAGTTATCAATGATGCTGATGACATGTCAAAAATTACAAACTGGGAGGGCTACAACGGCTCAACCTCACGCAGACAGGTAGAGGGTGTATCACCCTACGGTAAGGCTGTTGAGATTACTGGTACTAATTCCGCAAATAAGGGCAGTCTTTTGAATATCAAAAATCTTGATACTACAGACATCAATACTTTAGCTGTTAAAGAGGGTATTGCTTATTGGATCAATGTGCCGATTGGTAAGAATATTAGCTTTAATCCCTGTATTAATGATGAAAAGTATGCGCTTAAGTGTGAAAAAATTACATATAACGCATACACAGGCGAAATTAAAGAATACGGCGTCGATGATATGGTTACACTCAACGGTTTTGAGGGCTATGTAATCTTTAAGCTTACAGGCAACTGTGTAAGAGACGGTTATGTTCAAAAGGATGATGATGGTAACGATATTACTCCATACCTTACATGGCGTAAGTTTGTTACTTCGCAAGGTCTTAATCAGCTTGTATTCTATATGAACGATTTGTCTTTCTATAACAAAACATTTACCGTTGACCGTTTTGTAATGATTACCGATGTTGATAAATTTATTGAAGAGGATGCCAAGACATTAGAGAGTCGTCCTATGGCTCCTGTTTCAGAAATTGACGGCGGTATCGTATCAAGCGGTGAGACAATTCCTTTCGTTGCTCTCGAGGGTACAGAAATCTATTACACCACAGACGGCACAACACCTGACAAGAATTCTACCAAGTATGATGACAGTAACAAGCCTGTTATCACTACATCACCCACAGTTATTAAGGCTGTTGCTTATGATGAGAATGCTGATGTTAAATATTCGCTTGTTACTGAGTATGAATTCAAGTTCCTTGATGCTACAGTACCTAACAGCACCGTAATTAACGATGTTGATGACGTTACAACCATAGGAATGGTAGACTATTACAATTATAGTACCAGCCGAGACCATAACGATGTTATGTCAATGTTTGGAAATGCTCTTACAATTACAGGTATTAACCCCGTAAATAAGGGTAGCCTTATGAGCTTTGCAAACATAGACACATCTCTCACTGTTGATCAATTGGCAGCGCATCAAGGCTTTGCTTATTGGGTAAGCGTTCCCACGGGCACAACTACGAACTTTGGTCCTAGATTCAATGGCGAGCAGTATAATATTAAGGCGGCAATTACTACCTATAACACAAATACAGGTGAAATTATTGAATACGAGGCTGGCAAGACAGTTTCGCTTGAAGGCTTTGAAGGCTTCCTTATTTATAAGCTTGAGGGCGAATGTGTACGTACAACCTGGAGTGAGGACAGCTATGTTACATGGCGTAAGTTTGTGAAGAGCAACGGTCTTAAGAATATTACCTTCTATTTTAATGATAAGAGTATTTACAGAAAGACCTTTACTCTCGACCGTTTTACAATGGTTGTAGATGTTGATAAGTTCCTCGAGGAGCTTAAAACATTACCTAAGAGACCTCTGGCACCTACAGCAGACCCCGGCAGTGACGCTGTAAGAGAGAATACTCAGATATTCCTCTATTCTGCAACAGGTACAAAGATTGTTTACACCAAAGACGGAACTATTCCTACCGTTGATGCCGAGGGTAATATTACAAACGGTACGCTTTACACCACCTACAGTATGGGTAACGGTCAGGAGGATGCTTCTTACATAGAGCTTCGTGAGGCTGTAACCATTAAGGCAATTGCGGTTGACCTTGAAAATAATGTCAGCGGTGTTTCAACCTTTAACTATACAATAGAGCCCGAATACACAGGACCTAACGTTGTAGTTCTTAACAACGGTACAGGCGAAGGTAAGAACACTTGGAGTTGGCTCAGTGATGCTGTATTTGACAGAGAAATTGTTGATAACAATTCACCCGACGGTAAGGGTATAAGAGCTACCCTTAAGGATCCTTCGGCTAAATCAACTGTTCAGGAAATTAACTTCAGTGTTGATACCGAAGGTGTTGAGCAGATACACAATGCACAGGGCTTTACCTTCCACATTTCAGTTCCTGATTTAGGTAATGCAGCTTTAAAGATGGGCTTCGGTACCCGTGTATCAGGTGCATCTAACTACCTCAAGGTTGATACCTATGCTATCAGTGATGATGGCGAAACAGTTCTTAAGAATGTTACCAATTTCAACAACTTCAGCGGTACCGTTTATTGCGTAATCCAACAGCCTGTTTCGGTTCAGATGAAGTACGGCGCTGTTGATATGGAATGGTATAAGTTCATTAAAGAGAACAGCCTCACATCATTTGGTTTCTACTATACTTGTAGCAAGAGAGCCACAGGTTTGGAAGATTTCGACTATTACTTCGAGTTTGATGAGCTTTCACTTGTTTATGATACCGAAAAGCTATTTAAAGACATCAATCTTGACGGCTTGCTTGCTACTTATGATGCAGGTACCTTCGAGAACACCAATATGATAGTTACTAACGACGGTTCGGGTAACGCTAAGAATGTAGGTCTTGCAGGCTTCTCTGAGGGCTTGGTTATTGAAAAGACCAACTACTCTTTTGATGAGCGTAGCTTAAAGCTTACAATGCCCAAGGGCGAGAGCTTCATTAACTTTATGTCTACAAGCGAGCAAGAAGAACTAATTATCGGTGACGGTGCAGCATTCTGGGTAGAAATGCCTAAGGGTGCAGGCGATACCGCACTCACTGTGGCGATGCACGATATCGGTTCTGTTATGGAGTTGTTTGAGTATGCTGACAGATGGTACTATCTTATTGATAAGGACGGCGTTATTTCTAAGCGCGAAGGCGAGCTTATTGTTCCGGATGGTTTCCGCGGTTGGATAGTAATTCCAAAGGTTGCATTCTTCCTTATGGAAAAAGAAGGCTTCTCAATCGACAATGCCGCGCTTGATTTCAATCAGGTTCAGAATGTAATTGTTACCTTCAAGAACAAGAATGGCGAGCTTACAGGCAAGACAGTTCATCTCGATGATATCAGCTTCTATACTGATTTCACCGCACTTGTTCAGTCACGTGCTCTTAAGTGGCAAGGTCAGGTTTTTGAATAAACCGCAAATAGTATTAACTTACAAAAGTTCACCGCAAGGTGAACTTTTGTTTTATGCTTAGTTCTTTAAAGGAATATCTTTTCTTTAATTTAATGACGATTATTAAGGAAATATGGCAAAACAGGTAAAGAAAATCAATTTACATATCTTTTGCAAAATGATAAAATATATTTATTGCATTCAAAAGTGTTATGATGCAACATTAGTACACAAACTCGAAACATAATGACATTGTCATTTTAATAAAAAAATGATAAAATTGTTGTGTAAAATCTATAAATATTGCTAATTGGAAATAAGCGGTTTTGAAGGTGTTTCTAAATTTAGTGATTTATGTGGAATTTATACGGTTTGGTTTAATGCTGCATTAATTCGCGGCGACTTTATTGCTTTTTAGAAAGGGTTACGTTTATGAGCAGAAAATCTATTTTGAAAACGATAGGTTCATTTTCTCTGGCATTAGTAATGTTGCTTGAGTCTGCAACCTTGGTAGGCGCTCAATCACTCGCTGAAAGACTGAATTATACTGATGATTCTGCCGTATCTGACATTCTTTTTGATACTTATTATTACTCTGAGTATCTCAAAGATAACGATTTAGGTACGGCCGGTTCTTTTGAGAGCGATATTGACATTTTTTCTTATGTTGCAGGAAATCCCCTTGTAAAAGAGGATAAGGAAAAGGGTAAGGCTATTTACACCGACCATATTAATACAGATGTTACATATAAAATTACCGTACCAAACGATGGTATGTATGAGTTTTTTGTTGATTACTATTGTATTGACGGTAACTCACAGGATATTTCAAGAGGTATTAAAATAGACGGCGAATATCCCTTTGAAGAGGCTAAAAACGTATTCTTTAAGAGAAGCTTTGTTGACTCTGCAAAGCCTAAGGTTAACAATCTTGGCGATGAAGTTATGCCCTCTCAGGTGGAAGTAAAGCGCTGGATGTCAACCGGTATTTATGACAATGCCGGCATGTACGGTGAAACCCTTAAATTCGCTCTTAAAGCAGGCGAGCATACCTTAACTTTAGAATTTATTAACCAACCTATATTAATTTCCAAAATTACAATAAAAACCGCGGAAGTATTACCTTCATATAAAGAAGTAAAAGCCGAGTATAAAGAAAAAGGCTACAAAAATGCAAGTGAGAGTCTTCGTTTTGAAGCCGAGGATCAAGATTACATCTTTGACAAGAGCGCATCCTCAATTCTTATAGCTTCCGACTCTGATGCTACTATGTCACCGTTATCTATTACTTCAAGAAAGTATAACGGTATCGGCGGCGGCACTTGGAGCTCGGGTGGAGACAGTATTACTTGGAGCTTTGAGGTAAAAGAAGCAGGTCTTTATAAGCTTGCTCTCAGAAGTGTTCAAAACCCCAACAGCGGTATGCCTTCTTCAAGAAGAATAGAGATTGACGGCGAAATTCCTTTTGCCGAGATGGCTGAATATGTCTTCGAATACGACCCCAAGTGGCAGACAAACACACTAGCTGATGATAAGGGCAATCCCTATCTTTTCTATCTTGATAAGGGTGAGCATACTATCAGGATGACTGCTGTTAACGGTGGACTTACAGATATTATCCACAAGGTTACACAGGCCAACTCAATGCTTTCCAACTGTTATCAGAATATTGTTATGGTAACAGGTCAGTCTCCCGACCTTAACTATGACTATGAGTTAGATAAGTCTATTCCCGCGCTTATCGGCGATTTGCAGGATGTTATTGCTGTGCTTGAAGAGTGTATAGACAGTCTACAAAAAACTACTAATAAAACCGCAACGGTTGAAAACAGTATCCGTCAGGCTATTGATACTATTAAGGGCTATAAGGACGATGTTGATGCTATTCCTGCAGGTCTTGCAGATTTTACAAGCACCATTACCAATATGGGTGAATGGCTCACAACCCTTAAAACACAGTTCCTGTTTATAGATTATATTACCTTTGCCTCTCCCGAGGAGGAGTTGGCAAACCCCCATCAAACCTTTATTGACCTTTTGGTTAATACATTTAAAAACCTTTTCCTTTCTTACACTAAGGACTATAACGCCGTAGGCTCTCTTAACAGTTCAACAGGTGAGGAAAGCAAGGAACTTGAGGTTTGGCTTTCAAAGAGTAAGGAATGGGCGGAAATTCTAAAGGATTTGGCGGATAGTGAGTTCTCGCTTAAGCGCAACGTAAACCTAAAGATAAATCTTTTACCTGAGGGCGCTTTTGCAGGTACGGTTAACACACTTTTGCTTGCTGTAAATGCAGGCAAGGAGCCCGATGTTGTTCTTAATATGACTGCCGGTAATACCGCTGAGTATGCTATTCGTGGCGCAATTAAGAACCTTGCTGAGTATAAGGATTTCGATGAGGTTAAGGGCTATACCATAGAACAGCTGTATAATGGCGTCTCTTATGACGGCGCTGTTTACGGTTTGCCTGAAACTATGGATTTCAAGGCACTTATATACAGAACCGATATATTCGAAAAGCTTAAAATCGATGTGCCTGATACTTGGGACGAGGTTTATAACACCACACTACCAAAGCTTTATCAAAACAATCTGCAAATGTATATTCCTCAGAGCTTTAACCTGTTCCTTTACCAAAATGGCGGTCAGGTTTTCACTGATGATAAGAAAAAATCTGCTTACGATACTGATGCTGCCTTCAGAGCATTTGACCAATTCATAGGCAACTATCAGGATTACGGCTTCCCCTATAATATAAGTTTCCTTAACCGCTTCCGTACGGGTGAGGTTCCTATAGGTATAGGCGGTATGTCAGACTATCTTACTATTGCATACGGTGCTTCTGAGCTTGTTGGTAAATGGGCTATTGCACCTGTTCCTGCAACCGTTAATGCGGACGGTACACTTAACCGTTCAACAGGTGAGGCTGTTGGTACAGTTTCAATAATTATGCAGACTACTACCGAGCCTGAGCTTGCTTGGGATTTCCTTAAGTGGTGGGTTTCGGCTGATACTCAGTCGGAATACGGTCAAAGACTTGAATCAATACTCGGTATGTCTGCAAGATGGAGTACTGCAAATGTTGAGGCGTATCGTTCGCTTCCTTGGAGCATTGATGAATTAAAGGTTATTGAAACCAGCTGGAAGGGTATTATTGAAGCTCCGTATACCCCTGGTGGATACTTTGTTACACGTCATATGACAAACGCTATTTCAAGATGCCTTACAGGTGGATATAAGCCGCGTGCTTCTTTGGAAGAGGCTATTGAGGCTATTAACGTAGAGCTTGCGCGTAAGCGTGAGGAATTAGGGTTAGACGATTAAGGAGGAGAGAAACAATGAAATCTAAATCTTTAGCAGTAAAGAAGGATAGATCTTTAAGCAGCAGAACGCTGGCTATTCTGTTCTTTCTTCCCTTCTTCGTTTTGTTTTGTTTGTTTACTTTGGCTCCTGTTGTACAGTCAGCACTTTACAGTATTACAAACTTTGACCTACTTAACCGTAACGATTTTGTGGGTATAAACAACTACAAGCAGTTGTTTCTTAATGATGAAATATTTCTTTTAGCACTTAAAAACACCTTGGTATTCGGTTGTATTGCAGGTCCTATAAGCTATCTTATGTCATTTATAATGGCGTGGGTACTTAATGACTTAAAAGGCAGAACCGCATTTGCTTTGGCTTTCTATGCGCCTTCGCTTACCAGCGGTACTGCAATGGGTGTTGTATGGCTTTACTTCTTCTCGTCAGATAGCTACGGTCTTGTAAACAATGCTCTTATGCGTTTGGGACTTATTTCTACTCCAATACTTTGGAATCAGGACGTTGACCTTATTCTTCCTGTTTGTATTTTTATTCAGATTTGGATGGGTATGGGTACAGGCTTCCTTGTATTTATGGCAGGTCTCCAGAACGTTAACCAGGAGCTTTATGAGGCAGGCGCTATTGATGGTATTAAGGGCCGTTTTGCAGAGCTTTTCTACATAACACTCCCTCAGATGAAGCCACAGCTTCTTTTCGGTGCTATTAATACAATTTCCGGTTCATTCGGTGTATTTGATATTATCACTTCGTTTGCCGGCTTCCCGACACCTAACTATGCGGGTCATACGCTAGTGGCGCATATTTATGACTACGCATTCCAGAGGTATGAAATGGGTTATGCTTCGGCAATAACAGTAATGTTGTTCCTTATAACATTCCTGTTTGGTAGATTGGTTTCATTCCTACTTAGCAGCAAAGACGAATAAAGGGAAGGGGAGGTAATTATGAGAGTTAGAAAAGGATTTCATATCCGTTTAGGAAAATTACATATTAAAATTTCGACTTCGAGAGTTTTTGTATACTTGTTTGTGTTGGCTTTCGTTTGCTTTACTGCAATACCTCTTGTGTACGTTCTCTGTACAGCCTTTAAGCCTTTGGATGAATTGTTGCGCTTCCCGCCACAGTACTTTGTTAAAAATCCGACCTTAAACAACTTCCGAGACCTACTTCTTGCTACAAGCAGTAGCTCGGTACCCTTCTTGCGTTATGTTGTTAACAGTGTATTTGTTTCTGTTGTTACAGTGTTACTTACAATATTCGTTTCTTCAATAGGCGCTTACAGCCTTGTAAAGCTGGATTTGCCTTTTAAGAATTTTGTTTTCAGTGTTATAGTTGCAACCCTTATGTTCCCCTCTACACTTAACACCATTCCAAACTACTTGGTTGTTAATAATTTGGGACTTATGAATACATACTGGGCACTGATTATTCCTAAGGTTGCAGGCTCTTTTGGCTTCTTCTTTGTTAAGCAGTTCTGCGACCAGTTACCTAACGCCTTACTAGAGGCTGCCCGCCTTGATGGCGCTAATGAATGGCAGATATTCTCAAAAATAGTATTCCCCTTTATGAAGCCTGCGTGCAGTACCTTGGTTGTGTTCTCCTTCACAGCAAGCTGGAACGATTCATTTTCACCTATGGTTTATCTTACCGATACATCGATGAGAACTCTTCCTTTGGCACTGTCATCAATCGGTAGCGGCGCGGCGCTTACACGTGCCGGTGCAATGGCTGCAGCTACCCTTCTTTCAACATTGCCTACAATATTGATTTATACTCTTATGCAGCGTCGAGTAATCGCTACAATGGCACACTCAGGTATTAAGTAAGGAGGGGACATTAGATGAAAAGAACGAGTTGCTTCTTAATAGCTGTTATGGTCTTAATGATGAGTCTTGTGATTCCGACTTCGGCAATTATGCCTGTGAGCAACAGCTACATACTTGATGAGGACGAACATCTTGCTGTTCCCACCCTTTTTGAGAATAAGATGGTTATATCCGAGTTTGAAGGCACTGAGCAAAAGAAGCTTAGTGACCCTCAGGATATTTTCTATGATAAAAACGGTTTCTACTATGTTGCCGACACAGGTAACAACCGTGTGTTAAAGCTTGATGAGAATTTCAAGGTTTTGGGCGAAATTACCGAGGCTGACGGAACATCTCTTTCATCACCTACAGGTGTTTCGGCTGATGAATACGGTGACGTTTATATTGCCGATTCGGGCAACGGTCGTATTATTCACTTAGATAAGAATTTCAACTATGTTGAAAGCTTTGTAAAGCCTGAGTCCGACCTTCTTTACGATGTAGAGTATTTCTCTCCCTCAAAGGTTGCATTTGACCCTGTAAGTAATTTTATTTATGTTATTCAGGGTAAACAGTTTATGACTATCGATGCGCTAAACAACTTTAAGGGTTACATTGGTGACAACAAGGTTGGTTTTGATTTATGGGATTATATCTACCGTAAATTCGCAACCGAAAAACAGAAGATGCAGATGGTTAAGCGCGAGCCTGAATCCTATGCAAACTTCTGTCTTGCTGATGACGGCAAGCTATATGCGGTTGGTCTTGCAGATGACCAAAGAATAAGCGTAATCAACACAGTTGGTAGCAATATTTATCCTTCGGGTGATTACGGCGAAACGATTTATGATGCTAACGGTGCCGCTACCAAACCTATATTTACAGATATTGCGGTAAACAGCTCGGGAATTATATTTGTTTCTGAGCAGAACACAGGCTGTATTTATCAGTATGACAGTGAAGGCAATCTGTTAGGTGCTTTCGGCGGTAAGGGCAACGGTAAAACCGTTTTCCAGGTTATCAGCTCAATAGTAATAGGTAAAAACGATAAGCTTGTGACCCTTGATTCTTCACTTTGCAGAATTCAGGTTTTCACACCTACCGATTTTACAGAAACTATTCACAAGGCTATTTCGCTTTTTGAAGACGGTAAGTATGATGATGCATACGCTTTGTGGACAGATGTTAAAAAGAAAAATTCTAACTACACCTTGGCCCGCCAGATGATTGGTAAGATAGAATACAAAAACGGCGAATATGAATCCGCCAAGGAAGAATTCTATCAAGGTGAAGACCAGGAAAACTACGGTAAGACCTTTGAAAAGCTCAGATACAATCTTTTCCAGGAGCATTTTGGTCTTGTTGTAGGTGTTGTAGCAGTTGTTTTAATAGCTGTTATAGTTTTAATTAAGCTTAGCCGCAACTTTATAAGGAAACTTAGACAACAGTTGTGGGGCGGAAAGGGAGTGCATTAATATGTGGTGGTTAAAAGGCGCTTTTATGATGCTTTTTCATCCGTTGGAAATGGTAACGCTTGTAAAACGTAAGCGTAAAGAAATTCCTGTCTTGGCAATAGTCATTCCCTTCTTACTGTGCGCAATACTTAGAATTATTTCGGTATATACAGTTAACTATACCGTGTCTGCTATTCAGCCTCAAAAGGCAAATCTTGCCCTTGAGGTTGGCTCAGAGGTATTAATAGTTATCCTGTGGGCGCTTGCATGCTACGCATTTATGACCATAATGGGCGGCGAATCAACCTTTAAGGAAACGATTTGTCTTAGCGCTTTCAGTATGACACCTGTAATCGTAATCCGTCCTATTATGATAGTGCTTTCACAGGTTTTGGCATATTCGGAAAAAGGCTTTTACGATACACTTAATATTTTTATGTGGGCATGGGTAATACTTTTACTTTACCTTTGTTTTAAGGAAGGTAATAACATAACATTCTGGAAGTCAATATTCTTCTGTCTTATAATTGTTATTGCAATGTTCCTTATTGTAATTGTGCTTTTACTTGCGTTTGCGCTTGATTCTCAGATATTCTTATTCTTCCAGGAGTTAGTTTCTGAGATGAACTTCTTATTCAGATAACAGAAAGGGTGGCTTAAATGAAAAAAAAGACGAAAGTTCTTATCGCGGTTATCGCTATAATCGTTGTTGCAGCAATAGCCCTTACTGTGTATGCGATAATTCCTAAAAAGAATATCGATTACAGCTTGCTTGATACAAAGGTGGTTGACCTGCCTAAGTATACCGAGGCTGAGGTATCAAGCGAAAATGTTGTAGTTTTAGGTGAAGTAAACGGAAAGAAGCTTACTTACCAAAGAGATACAATGGCATTTAATATTACAAATGCCGCTAAGCCTACAGTATTCACAAGCGGTGTTAATATAACACACTTCGCACCTACCGGCGACGCTGAAAGCGATAAGTCAATGTATACACTATGTCAGGTGGCTTATACAGACTTCAAGGGCTTGGAGGATGTTTTTGATACTACAAGTACCGAATGTGAAATTAAAGAAAAGGCTTTAGAAAACGGTATTGCTCTGGAGCTTAACTTCACTCAGTATAATATCAGCTTTACAGTTGAGGTTTGGCTTAACGAATACGGTATGAAGGTACGTGTTCCTGTAGATAGTATTAAGGAAGAGGGAATGTACGGCATTACCAGTATTACACTTTTCCCAATGATGGGCGCTGTTAAAAATAATCCGAACGGATTTGTGGTTTTCCCTGACGGAAGCGGCTCGCTTTATAAGTTTGGTAAATCCAGTAACACAAGCCCTATTTCTACCTTCTGTTACTTTGAGAATTCATTTGATTTAGATGAAATTGATGAGCGTATATCACAAGGTCAGTATAACGTAATGCTTCCGACCTATGGTATTACCGACGGCGCTACAGGTGTAGTTGGCTATGTTACCGAGGGTGGCGAAAATGCTTACATAACACTTTCGCCAGCTTTCTCGGATACAGGTCGTAACCGTCTTACTGCTTCTTGTATGTACCGCAAGTCCTATTCTTACGTATCACCTAACAACGTAGAAATTACAGAGGTTGAAAAGAATATATCTGCAGTGGATTACGGTATTCAGTACTTCTTTATTGATAATACGGATCCTTCGGCAGCAAATGTGCCGGCAGTAACTTCTGCGACCGACACTGTAGCCACAGAAGAAACCGCAACACCTACCATAAGTATACCTGCTGTTGCAAACGGCGACTATATTACCTATGCAGATATGGCATCTATAATCAGAGGCTATATGCTTGACAAGGGATTGCTTAATAAGCAAGCATCAGGCAATAATGATATTAAGGCAAACCTTCAGATAATTATGGCCGCTAAGGGTAATTCCGGTATGGATACCAGCCTCAAGACCTTGACAACATTCGATAATGTTAAGGATATAATAAATGAAGTCGAGGAAGACAACCGTGATAACCTAAGAGTTTATATGCTTGGTTGGCAGGAGGGCGGCTACGGTCTCAATCCTTCGGGTGATAAGATTGCCGGTGATTTGGGCAAGAAGTCTGACCTTACAGGACTTAACAAGTATCTTACCGACAGTAAGATAGAATCTTACATGGTTGCTGACTATATTTACGCTCTTAATGACGGCATCGGCTTTAATAAGAGCAGTCAGGCCGTTTACAACGAAATGAATCTGCCTATAACAAACGGCGATTACACAGCATACCTACGTAACCCTTTGGTTGAGCTTAAAGAGTATATAGATAGCAGACTTCCGTTCTTTAAGGATGTAAATGCAAACGGTGTTGCATTTGAAAAGGTTGGATATTATCTTTATGATGACTATAGTGCGGGCGGTAGCCTTTTACGTGCTCAGTCAGCCGCTGCAATGCTTAAAACCGCTAAGGTTACATCAGATGAAAAGCTGAATGTTGCAGTTCAGGGCGGTAATGCATATATGCTGTCTGTAGCAGATGTTATTTACGATATGCCCGAAAAGAGCAGTGAAATGGTTCAGATGCAGTATTCAATTCCGTTCTATCAGATGATAGTTCACGGTAGTATTCCGTATACAGGTAATGTTGCAGGAAATATGGCTGCTGACTACGCCCAGCAAAAGCTTAAGTGGATTGAATACGGAAGTCAGCCCAATTTTGTATTGACATACAATACATCAGAATTACTAAAGAATACCTATGCAGAAACAGCCTTTGCTACCGATTATAAGGAGCATATGGAAACCATTAACGAATGCATTAAGGAATTCAATACAAAGCTTAGCTTTACTGCTAAAGAAACTATGACAGACCATAAGGTTTTGGCAGACGGCGTTGTGGCAGTTACTTATGAAGGCGGAAAGACCATTTACATTAATTATAACGAAAGTGATGTTCAAGTAAACGGTGTTAAGATTTCGGCTGAGAATTATGTTGTTGTAGAAGGGGGAAGTGCACAATGAAATTAAGAAAATCTACAATAACTGAGCGACGCGATGCGTTAGCAGGTTTGGCATTTATTTCCCCCTGGATTATAGGCTTTTGTCTTTTCTTCGCTTTCCCACTTTTCCGCTCTATTCAGTTGAGCTTCGTTAACGTGCTTAATATGTCGGAGTACACACTTGAGTGGGCAGGACTTGACAATTATAAGTACATTTTCCGTGAGGATGCGTGGTATGTAAAGCATTTCGTAAGCACAATTCAAGAAATACTGATGCGAATTCCGCTTACAAATGTATTTGCAATATTTATAGCAATTCTTCTTAACAAAGAATTCCCCGGAAGAACAGCCTACAGAACTATATTCTTCCTGCCTGTAATTCTGGGTTCAGGTTTCATTATGTCTCAGCTTTTGGGACAGGGCGTTCAGAGCGAAGCTATGGAAACTGCACAGAATGTATTGCTTCCTATGGAAGTAAAGATTTATCTCGGCGGTGAGCTTACGGCTCTTATTACCGATTTCCTTAGTCTTATTACATCAATACTTTGGAAGTGCGGTGTTCAGATTGTTATATATCTGTCAGGTTTGCAGAGTATTTCTCCCTCTCTTTATGAGGCGGCTCGTGTTGACTCTGCTACAGAATGGGAAATGTTCTGGCTGATTACTCTGCCAATGCTAACCCCCATTATTCTTACAAACCTGATTTACTCACTTGTTGACTGCTTTATTAATGCAGACAATCTATTGTTTAAGCATATTCAGAATACCGGTTTCGCCCTTAAGGATTTCGAAGAAGCGGCCGCAATGAGCTGGATGTTCTTCTTATTCGTAATTGCTTTGGTTGGTATAATTTTTGCAATTATGAAGCCTTTTGTAAATAGAGTTAAGGATTAAGGGGGGATACATGTGAATAACAATTTAACAAAAAAATTGAAGGATATTGAAATTTCCGGAATATTTTTCAAAATTGTAGTTTATTTATTGCTTACAGGTTTGGCATTCGTATTTCTGTATCCCTTTATGAGTATGATAATTGACTCATTCAAAAGCTATAGTGACATTACAAATAATACAGTTAAGTGGATCCCCCGTGATTTTACCAACACTAACTATATTTTGGCTTTTGAAGCGCTTGATGTTTTTAAAACATTCTCTAACTCATTTATAGTTACTGTATTAAGCACTATAGGACACATTATTTCCTGTTCCTTGGTAGCTTACGGCTTTGCGCGTTTTAAATTTCCTCTTAAGAGTCTTTTGTTCGGTATAGTTATACTGTCTATTCTTATTCCTACTCAGACCCTTATTATCCCTTCTTACATAACTTGGTCTAATTTTGGTATGGATGATACCTTTTTACCGATGATTTTGCCGACCTTCTTCGGCTTCGGTCTGCGCGGCGGTATATTCATATTCCTTTTCTGGCAGTACTTCTTAAAGGTTCCAAAGTCTTTGGAGGAGGCTGCTTTGATAGACGGATGCGGACCATTTAAAACATTTATTAAGGTTGTTTTCCCCACAACAGGAGCTACCCTTATAGTTTGTTTACTTCTTTCGCTCGTTTGGCATTTTAACGATTCTTATGAGCCTTCTATTTATCTTTATTCTACCAGCAAATATATGCTCCCTCAAATGCTCGAAATGCTCAATTCTATGCTTTCTCAGATGCAGAATGATATTTCGGGCGGTGTCGGCGAGGCTGCCGGTGCTGTTGAGCAGATTGCAAACGAGGTGCAGGTAATGTACCACAGAGGTGTTGTAATGGCAGCTACTACTATCTGCTTATTACCCCTTTTCGTAGTATACGTGGCACTTCAGCGCAAATTTATTGCAGGTGTAGAACGCTCAGGTCTTACAGGCGAATAATATGCGCTTAATATTGCACTGCTGAATATATTATTCGGCAGTGCAAAAAAATTATATAGGTATTTTATTTAAATCTAAGGGTGGGTTTAAAAAATGGAAAAAACACTAGCAAACGGTATGCCGTATGCATCTAATAAAATAGGTTTTGGTATTTATCATTTCGGTCAGGCAGGCCGTGATGCCAGAGGATACCGTGATAACAATTATTTTGCGCACAGCGGTTATGACCGTGAAATGTGCGATTATCAGGAAAATCTTGATTATATGAATTTTTATATCTACCGTATGGATAGAAGCGACCATGACCATTTAAGAAGAATTAAGGAAATGGGTTGTGTGACTTGGGTTTATTATTTCCCTGCAGTTATGGTAGAGATTAAGGGTAAGCCTTCGTATCAGCTTAAAGCCGGTTGGAAGGACGAAATCGAAAAATTAGTTGAGGACACTAAAAAAGCAGGCCTTTGGGATGTTATTGCCGGCTTCCAATATGACGAGCCGATGCTTCACGTTGATGTTGATGTGTTTGAGGAATTTTCCTCTTATATGGCAAAGTTCGGTAAAAGACAGATGGCACTTTTCTCAATGTATGAGATAAGAGAGGGTACACACCCCAAAGCCGGTGACCCTGAGTTTGGTATGCTTGACCATGTTATTACCCCTCGTTCCTGCCGTTTCCTTACCGATGTCGGTTTTGATTGGTACAGCCACGCTGATTATGATGTTTTCGATGCTTATCTTGATGAGCTTATTACAATGATGGGCAGAGATAATTTCTATATCTGGCATGTTCCTTGCACCTGGACTCGTTATAATGACCCCAACGCAAATGAGGAATTCTGCATTAAAAATCTTAATGTACTATATAGACTTTTAATGGCACGCAAAAATCCAGGTGGACTTTTCTGTTATACCTGGCGTTCTTGGAGAAGTAACGAAAGCCTCGATTGGCTTTTTGACCCTAAAAATCCTGACCGTTGGAACAAGTTAGAGGAAAGAATGATAGAAATCGGCCGCGAGGTTCGTGAAATAGAACTAAATGAGCTTGACTTATACTCTCATTTAAAAGATTACGAGTAAACAAAAGTTAAAAATTTACCGAAAGGTAGGTAATTAAAATGGAAAAAACTTTAAAAAACGGTATGCCTTATGCTTCAAATAAAATTGGCTTCGGTATCTATCACTTTGCACAGGGCGGCAGAGATTCACGTGGATACAAAGACAATAACTATTTCGCTCATGACGGTTATGACAGAGAGATGTGCGATTATCAGGAAAATCTCGATTATATGAACTTTTATATCTACCGTCTTGACAGAAGTGACCGCGACCATTTAAGAAGAATTAAGGCTATGGGCTGCGGGACTTGGGTTTATTATTTCCCTGTTGTAAGGGTTGAAATTAACGGCAAGGCAGTTACTCTTTTGAAAGCTGGCTGGAAGGATGAAATAGAAAGACTTGTGCAGGAAACTAAGGATGCAGGTCTTTGGGATACTGTTATAGGCTTCCAGTATGACGAGCCTATGCTTAGTGTAGAGGTTGATGTATTTGAGGAATTCTCCTCTTATATGGCAAAGTTCGGCAAAAGACAGATGGCGCTCTTCTCTGTTTATGAAATCAGAGAGGATTCTCACCCAAGAGCGGGGGACCCCGAGTACGGTAAGGAGGATCACGTTATCACTCCACGTTCCTGCCGTTTCCTTACAGACGTTGGTTTTGACTGGTACAGCCACCACGATTATGACAAGTTTAATCAGCTCACAGATGAGCTTATTACAATGATGGGCAGAGATAATTTTTATATCTGGCATGTTCCTTGCACTTGGACCATTTATAACCAAGCCCCCTTTACCGAGGATTACTGCATTGAAAACATCAATGTGCTTTATAAGCTTTTACTCGACCGCAAGAATCCGGGCGGACTTTTCTGTTATACCTGGCGTTCCTGGAGAAGCACTGAGGGTCTTGATTGGCGCTTTGACCTCAAAAATCCTGAGCGTTGGAATAAGTTAGAGGAAAGAATGATAGAAATTGGACGAGAAATTCGTGAAATGAAGCTTGATGATATAGATCTTTATTCGCATCTTAAGGATTACGAATAACAAAACTAACAAAGCCGATAAGTAATACTTGTCGGCTTTCTTTAAAATGAGGTGTTTAAATGTACGAGGTTTTTGACGGCAACCGTCTTTTAGGTAAATTTATTCCCCACTGTGCAGGCTTTAAAATAAAAACGTTTAATCTTCCTGCTGCTTGGGAATATATTTACCAAAACCGCGATATTCTTATGAAGGTTGACCAATACGGTCCAGTTTATGCACAAAATAATCCTCCTGCCGATATTATGCTTTTTAAAAGGGAGAGCGGTCAGCGCTTTTCAAATTGGCTTGTATGGATTAAAAAAGGCGGGGAAGAGGCTTTTAATAATTACTTCCGTCCCCAAATAAATGGTGCAAACAGCAGTATAGAGCCGGAGGATTTATCTATATCCTTCTTGCCCGAAAAGGCGGTTTATGAGTTTTCATATAACGGCTTAAAGGTAAAAACAGAGCTTGCAATTCCGCTTCACAGTAAAGAAATAGCTATGAAGCTTTTTATAACTAACCTTGAAAATGATGCAGTTGATGTTGAACTAAAGCCATTTCTAATACCTTATTGCAACGAGTCGATGTTAGCCCCCTGGGATAAAAACGAATGGTACTTAAAAAGCGGCTTTGGAAACGAAGAAAACAAGGGCGTTTTCTGGACAGAATTGCTTAACCCCTCGGGTGATAAATCAAAGCGTCGCACAATGGTGATGCTTACCGACACCCAAAATCTTGAAAATGTGGAATTAAGCCTTGAAAAGTTTATGGGTAACGGTTCGGTTTACTGCCCCGAATTTGCAGTGGACGGTGAACTTCGAATAGATGCCAAGCGTGAAAACGGCTATGGCGAATATTCAGAGGACGCAGAAATTTATGCCTGCCCGCCCGTTTATGCTATGCAGTATAAGTGGCACTTAGAAAAGGGTGAGACCAAGGTGCTAACTCAAGTGCTTTCAATGCCCGAAAATACAAGTACGGGTGAAATGGCAGAAAAAACCACTGCATTTAAAGCACTTGATTGGTTCGACCAAAATAGCTTTGAGACCAAAACAGCAGAGGTCAAGGCTTTTTATGACAGACTTTATACCCTAAACAAAATTGAAACCCCCGATAAGCTATTTAACTATTATATAAATTATTGGTTGCCCGTTCAAATGAATTGGGTGGCTTCTCTCGACCGCGGTTGGCCGAGCGGTATGCGAGGTACCAGAGATAGCGCTAGTGACTATACAGCACTTATTTATACCGACCTTAAAAGCTGTAAAGAGGTACTGCTCACACTTCTTTCCTGCGAGCGCAGTGACGGATGGTTCCCGCGTCAGTATTCGGCGGCGGGAAGACTCTGTAAGCACGATTTGCGCCCCTATTCTGACAGTGGCGCGTGGGTGCTTGAGTTCTTTTATAAATATGTTACATATTCGGGTGACTATGCTGTAGCGGATATAAAACTGCCTTGGCTTGACAGTGACGAGGAGTCGACCGTATGGGAGCATATATTAAAAATTGCCGATTATTATACCGCTAAAGAAAATATAGGCGAGCACGGGCTTTGCAAAATTTATGGCGGTGACTGGCTTGATGCTGTGAACTTTGCGGGTCTTGAGGGCAGAGGCGAGTCGGTTATGGTAACCGCTCAAGCCGTGCTGATTTTAGAAATGCTTGCCGAACTCTCAGAAAAGCTTAACCGCAATACCGACCGCGTAGCTTTTTATAGAGAGCAAAGAGAGGCTTTTAAGCACAGTCTTAATACCTATGCTAAAAACGGCAAGGGATATTTTAACGGCGTTTTCAATGATAACGGAAAATGGATATTCTCTGACCTTGACCCCGACGGCTTTGAGCGACCTTACGGACCTGCAAACTGGTTTGCGGTTATAAGCCGTACCGCTGAAAAGCCGGAAAATGTTTTGAGCATTATGGATAAGCTTAAAAGTGAGTTCGGTTATAGGCTTTTTTACCCCGCATTAGGCGCTACACCTATAGATAAGGTTGGCAGAATTGCCAGCGGAGATGCGCCCGCATATATGGGTGAGAACGGTAACGTTTATAATCACGGCTCGCAGGGCTTTTTGGCAAGAGCGTTGGCAAAAGCCGGCAAGGGTGACGAGCTTTTCGATGTGCTTAAATGGATGCTTCCCTGCTATCAGGATAAGCACCCCACGGTCTATGCTTTAACTGCCCCCTATGCTATTGTTAACTGTTGGCAGGAGCTACCGTCTTTCAAGCACAGGGGAATGTTAAGCTTCCTTACAGGCACAGTGGCGATGTGTGTTCGCGGTGCTTATGAGTGGCTTGGCGGTATCGATTATACTACTAAGGGTATTGAGGTTGACCCTGTATTACCTAACAACTGGAATGAAATGTCACTGTCGATTCAGTACAGAGGCGGTATTCTTGATATTTCTTTTAAACGCACAGGAGTAAAAACACTTACTGTGGGCGGAAAAGCGGTAGAGCTTTTAAAACCTGACAGTAAACGATATAATGAGTATTATTTTATTCCGAATGAGGCTCTTTGCGAAGAGGTAAATAAAATTGAGGTGACTTTATAATGAGTAAGCTTAAGGTTGTAACCTATAATATCAGAAATCAGTGGATTGGTGACGGCATAAACGGTTTTATTCACCGCGAGGGAATGGCTGTAAGCAAAATTAAGAAGGAGCTACCCGATGTTATCTGTATTCAAGAGGGTATTCCTAAAATTATTTCGGCTTTAAAGAACGGTTTGCCCGAATACACCTTTATATTCAACGGCAGAAATGCTGATTTTGGCGGTGAGGGACTTTGCGTGGCATTCAGAAATGCTACTATGGAGCTTTGCGGTCTTGACTGCTTCTGGCATTCTAAAACACCCTATATTCCTGCAAGTAAGGATAAAGAAAGCTGTTGTCCGCGAATTTGTCAAAGGGCAATGCTAAAGCACTTGGAATCAGCCGAGCTGTTTAGCTTCTATAACGTGCATTTTGATTTCATTACCCCTGAAATCCGTCTTGTTCAAGCAGAAGAATTGTTCGAGCGCATTGTAGAGGCTGACGAGAGATACAAAACACCTTTCTTTGTTTTGGGCGACTTCAACGCAAATCCGCAAGAGGCAACCATTGATTACTTTAATAATAAAGCGCCTCTAAAAATGAAAGACCTTACCGATGAATTTGATTTTACATTCCACGCTTACGGAGATTTTGAAAAAACTACAAAAATTGATTATATTTATTACCACTCGGATAGTGAATACAAGTATAAATCAGAGCTTTGGGATGACGAGATAGATGGAATTTATCTTTCCGACCATTATCCCGTTTGTGTAGAGCTTGAATTTTAAGGGAGTGATTAATATGTTAAAGGAAATTCTTAAAAAACGAAATGTGCCGACATTGCTTGAAAGAGATGAAATGCTCGAAATTATGCAACGTGAGGTTTACGGTTTTATTCCGCCAAAGCCACAGAAATTAGAATTCACCAAGGAAGAGAATACCGTTAATAATTTTTGCGCAGGTAAGGCGGTTTTAAATAAAATAACAGCTCATTGTGTGATAAATGGCAAGGAATTTTCTTTCCCGTTTTATGAAACTATGCCGACAGGCAGTAAAAAGTATCCCTTTTTTGTACACATAAATTTCAGAAGCCTTGTGCCTGATTTATATATGCCTACCGAGGAACTTGTGGATAACGGCTTTGCGGTGCTATCGTTCTGTTATAAGGATGTCACAAGTGATGACGGCGATTTTACCGACGGTCTGGCAGGGGTTTTATATCCTGACGGAAAGCGCGGCAGCGCTGATTGCGGCAAAATTGCTATGTGGGCTTGGGCGGCACAGCGTGTAATGGATTATGCCGAAAGAAATTCTGCTGCTTATGACCTTGAGTGCGCTACAGTTTGCGGCCATTCAAGACTTGGTAAAACCGCATTGCTTACAGGCGCTACCGATACCCGTTTTAAGTTTGTTTATTCAAACGATTCGGGTTGCTCGGGCGCGGCAATAACAAGGGAAAAGCAGGGCGAAACTGTAAAGGTTATAACCGATGTATTCCCTTATTGGTTTTGCGAGGATTATGCAAAATATGCCGAAAAAGAGGGTGAGATGCCCTTTGACCAGCACTTCCTTGTGGCAAGTGTAGCACCGAGAAATGTGTTAATCGGCAGTGCTTCAGAGGATATCTGGGCAGACCCCGATTCAGAAATGCTGGCTTGCGTAGCGGCAGCCCCTGCCTTTGAGGGCGGTTTTGTTTGTGAGGACCGTTTACCTCAAATAGACGATAAATTCTTTAAGGGTAAAATCGGGTATCAGTTAAGGCGCGGCAAGCATTATTTCAGTCGCGAGGATTGGGTAAGACTTATTGAGTTTATAAATATTCATTCTTAAAATTTAAACCTTGAAAGCTTTCCGGCTTTCAGGGTTTTGCTTTATTGTCGGTTTTATACTTGTTTCTGAATTCACTGGGCGAAATTCCGTTAAGCATTTTAAAGGTGCGGCTGAAATTACTGTTGTCGCTGAAACCGCAGTTTTCAACAATTTCACTTATACTCAAATTAGTCTTTGCGAGTAGGTTTTTAGCATTTGCCATTCTACAGGAAAGCAGATATCCCATTACCGACATACCCGTTATCCTTTTAAACTGATGTGACAGGGAAGAAATACTTATATTATATTCCCTTGCCAAATCCTCTAAGGTGTAATAAAGACCGAAGTTTTCTTCAAACTTTTTTTGTACCGAGAGCACTAATTCAAGGCTTTGCTCCTCAAAATAATCATCCCCCTGCGGCAAGGCTCTGTAAATAGAAATCAGAAGCTGATTTATAAGCGCTTCGAGCATTTCTTCATATAAGCTGCTTTCTGTATTGGCTTCGGCAAGAATAGTGCCAAACAAGTCTTTAAACTCGCCGAATTTATGTGTTACATCTATTATGTTATTAAAGCCCGTAGGTCTGTTAGAAAGCAGAGAAAAAAGTTTGTTTTGTTCGGGTGTGGGAATGGGGCGCAGTCTTAAAACAAAACGGCTATAGCTATCCGATAAAATTTTCACAGAGTGGTTTTCGTAACGGCTTATAATTACAATATTACCGCTGTGTGCATTTTGCGTTTCGCCGTTTACGCATATTTCTGCCTCGCCCTCGAGTATAAAAATCAGCTGATGGCAGTCGTGGTGGTGGGTAGAGGTTTTTAAAATATCATTTGAAAAATAGACCGAGTGCAGTAGCTTTGACATCAATTTCATCCCTTTCAGATATATTCTATTATATTTTTTGTCCTTTTGCAAGATTTACATAAAATAAAGCCATATTTATATAGCAATATTTTACGGAATTCCTTAAAATGATAAATGGAGGATGATGAAGTGATTAGAAAGGTTTACACAACTTTAGAGGAATTTAAGGCTCAGAATACAGAGCTTAATGCAAATTTGCCTTTTAGCGATAATACCGATATTTTAAAAAGGGAATATAAAATCGGCAATAAAACTATAAAAAACCGCCTTGCATGTCAGGCAATGGAAGGGTGTGACGGAACGGCTGACGGCAGTCCCGACACACTTACAAAGAGACGCTATGAACGTTTTGCCAAGGGCGGCGCGGGTATTATCTGGTTTGAGGCTACTGCGGTTTTAGAAGAGGGGAGAGCCAATCCCCGTCAGCTATACATACATGAAAACAACCTTGATAACTTTAAAAAGCAGGTTGAGGAAATAAAGGAGACGGCCTTTAAGGCTAATGGCTATGAGCCTATAGTTATTATGCAGGCAACCCATTCGGGCAGATACTCAAAGTCCCAAGGTACGCCTGCTCCTATTATTGCATATAACAACCCTATTTTTGAAAAGGACAATCCTATACCAAAAGACAGAATTGCTACAGACGAATATTTAGACCGTGTGGGCGAGGTGTTGGTTTCGGGTGCGGTTTTAGCCGAAAAAGCGGGTTTTGACGGTGTTGATATTAAGTGTTGTCATAGGTACTTAAATTCCGAGTTGTTATCTGCTTATAATAGAGAGGGCAGATACGGTGGAAGTTTAGAAAACAGAACTAGACTTCTCAGAGAAAGCGTTAAGGGTGCAATAGATAGTTGCTCAAAGGATTTTATTGTGTCTTCCCGACTTAATGTTTATGACGGTTTTCCTTATCCTTACGGTTTCGGCGTTTCAAAAAACAGTGGATTGGATTTCGATGTGGCTGAGCCCGAGTGGCTTATAAAAGAATTATATAAATACGGCGTGAGAGTTCTTAATATCACAATGGGTAATCCGTATTTTAACCCACACGTAAACCGCCCCTTTGCGCAGGGTGGCTATGTTGCAGACGAGCATCCCTTAGAGAGTGTAAAACGGGTGCTCTCGGGTACTGCGAGCCTTAAAGGCTTAGTACCCCAAATGGCGATTATCTGCTCGGCAGTATCATACCTAGGTGTTGCCGCGCCTAATGTTGTTGCAGGTTTTATCGAAAAGGGCGGCTTTGATTTGGCAGGCTTTGGAAGAACTATTTTCGCTTATCCTGATTTTGCGAATGATATCCTTAAGAACGGATGTATGGATAAAAATAAAATTTGCATCTGCTGTTCAAAATGTACCGAAATAATGAGAAAACCCGGCGGTACACCAGGCTGTGTTATAAGGGACAGGGATCTATATTCGCCTATATACAAAGAGCTTTGTAAAAGATAGTTTTGTTTAAAGGGAGTGTTTTAAATGCGAAAGGTTTTAGAATTAACGGCAAAGAATACAGTTTTAAATAATAGGCAGTGCATTAAAATTAAATATAAAATTTATTCGGATGGGTCGGAAAATCCTGATTATGATGTGATAATCTATCGTCGAGAAGAAAAGAATTTTCACTTTAGGGAAAGTGGAAAAGAATATTTCGACTGTATGCTTCCTACAGAGGACGACATTATATTTAAAGGGAAATTAGAACCGCAATATTCATACGCAGAATATACCGATTATGATATTGAAACAGATAAGGTATATATTTATTGGGTAGGACGAGATAAAGTTTTAGAGGATATAAGCGGTCCTGTACCTGTTAAAGCACGTGACCCATATCTTTGGTGGAGTTTTGAAAAAATAACCCATAAAACCGAAGGATTAGCCGAAAGATTCCCTGATGTTGAAATTTTGCAGGTAGGAGAAACCGTAAGGCACAAGCCGTTAAAAGCTATTGTTGCGGGTAACAGGGAGAACTTAATTGCTCTTGTGGGCACAGTACATGCTTGTGAATCGGGACCTGAAATTTTACTTACCTTTTTAGAAGATATGTTAAGCAATTATCCGCAATTGCTTAAAAAGACAGGTGTTGCGATTTTGCCTAGTGTTAATGCGGATGTACGTGAACGAATGGTGTGCGGAGCACCTTGGCCTTTAAGAAAAAACGAAAACGGTGTTGACCTTAACCGTAACTTTGATTGCGATTGGGATGAAATTTCTTACGAGTACGGTGTTACGACCGCTATGCCCGAAAGCGAAACCTATCGAGGTTTATATCCTAATTCCGAGCCTGAGACTAAAGCGCTTATAAATATGGTTGAGATTTTAAAACCCAAAGCGGTTTTATCTTATCATTGGCTGTGCTCTGTTACAGGCGATTCTGCCTTAAGCTCGCAAAAAGCGTTTAAGGATAACAATTCCCAATTTATAAGCCGTGTAGATGCTATGACACGCATATATACCGATGTTTTCAGAGACACTGCAAAGGTTAAATGAATTGATGGCAAAAGGACTAATTACGGCGATAGTACGCAGGGAAGTTTTGTAACTTGGTTATATTCAAAAAATATTGTCGGCGTTGACCTTGAGGCTTGGACCGTATGGAATGAAGGGATTTTAAAAGGTGCCGAATCTGATTTAACCACAAGGGCGCAGTTGGATATTGCGGTTAAATGTCATACGGCGGCTATAAAGGCACTTATGAATTCGGATTTTAAAGGATGATAATAATGGAAAAAATAGCATTGGTAACAGGTGTTGCAGGGGGAATAGGGTATGCCACGGCAGGGCTTTTGCTAAAAAACGGTGTGGCAGTTGTGGGTATGGATGTATTGCCCGAAATGCCTAAAGCACTTGACGGCGAATTTACATATTTTCGGGGTGATTTATCCGACAAAAATTCAAGAGAAAATTATGTTAAAACGGCAGTAGGAAAATACGGAAAAATTGATATACTTGTAAATGTGGCAGGTGTAGCGCCAAAGGTGCGAAACGATATACTCGAAATGACCGAGGAATCTTACGATTTTGTTATGAATATCAACACTAAGGGCACACTTTTCTTAACACAGGCAGTTGCCAACATTATGAAAGAAAATAAGTCGGGTAGTATTGTAAATATTTCTTCAATGTCGGGGTATACAAGCTCGGTGTCCCGCGGTGAATACTGCATTTCTAAGGCAGGGGTTACTATGATTACCACCCTATTTGCAGACAGGCTTGCAGAGTATGGAATTATGGTGAACGAAATCCGCCCGGGTATTATTGCTACCGGTATGACCGATAAGGTAAAGGCTAAGTATGATGCACTGATAGATGGCGGAATGCTTCCAATTAAGCGTTGGGGTAAGCCCGAAGATATAGCAAATGCTGTATGGACCCTTTGCAACGGTAGTCTGCCTTATGTTACGGGTCAAAGTATAGATGTAGACGGCGGCTTCCACATTAGGAGATTATAGTTTGAGTAAAATCGCCCACAGCACATTTTTTTGCTCGGGGCAGTATTTTAATACAGCACCACTCACGGCAAAATCGCACTGTGAACGATTTTCTTTCAAACTTTTTTAACTTAAGAAAGGTTAAAATAATGAGAAATTATAATTATGAATGTATAGTAATCGGTACAGGGGCTGCAGGCTATAATGCTGCCTGCCGTCTTAAACAGTTCGGTAAAAATGTTGCAATTGTGACCGAAGCTACGGGCTGCGGAACTTCCCGCAATACAGGCAGTGATAAGCAAACTTATTATAAATTAGGGCTTGGTGGCGACAGTCCCGACAGTGTTTATAAGATGGCCGAGAATCTTTTTGCAGGCGGCAGTGTGGACGGTGATAATGCGCTTTGCGAGGCGGCGCTTTCTGTTCGTTCCTTTATGAATTTGTGTGAGCTGGGTGTAGCTTTCCCCGTTAACCGTTACGGCGAATATGTAGGCTACAAAACCGACCACGACCCGTATGCAAGGGCAACTTCGGCAGGGCCTTTAACCTCAAAATTTATGACCGAGGCTTTGCAGAAAAATGCTGAAAAATTAAATATAGATGTGTTTAGCGGTTACCTTGGGGTGGAGATTTTAAAGTATAATGATGCTGTTTGCGGTCTTTTGTGTATAGAAAAGAAAAGCGGAGATTTAGTTGCTTTTAAGTGTGCTGATATAGTTATGTGCACAGGCGGTCCTGCAGGTATTTATGCCGACAGCGTTTTCCCCGAATGTCACACAGGTACTACAAGCTTGGCACTAATAGCTGGTGCTAAGGCACAGAATCTTACCGAATGGCAGTATGGTTTGGCATCAGTGAGTCCCCGTTGGAATGTTTCGGGCACATATATGCAGGTGTTACCGCGCTTTGTGTCGGTTGACAAAGACGGCAACGAATATGAATTTTTGGCTGATTATTTCGAGGATAAATATGAAGCCTTATCAATGGTATTTTTAAAGGGTTACCAATGGCCTTTTGACAGTAAAAAGGTAATGACAGGCTCATCGGTTATAGATTTGCTGGTTTACCGCGAATGTGTGCTTAAAAATCGCAGAGTTTATCTTGATTTTACCAAAAATCCTTTCGGGATGGAAAGTATAGAATATGGTAAACTGTCGGGCGAGGCCTTTGAGTATTTAAGCAAAGCAGAGGCTACCTTTGGCACACCTATTGAAAGACTAAGTAAAATGAACACCCCGGCAATTGAGCTTTATATGGGCAAAGGGCTTGATATTACTAAAGAATATCTTGAAATTGCTCTCTCAGCTCAGCATAACAATGGTGGTATTGCGGTTGATATGTGGTGGCAAACAAGTATTAAAGGTTTATTCTGCGCAGGTGAATGTGCAGGAACTCACGGTGTGACACGCCCCGGCGGCAGTGCTTTAAATGCAGGACAGGTTGGCTCACTCAGAGCGGCGCAGTATATCGCTCAAAACTGTAATAGCCTTTTAGATAATGAAAGCTTTGATACTGTTTTGAAAAATGCCGAAAGCCGATATATAAGCGAGCTTTCTAAAATTAAAATCGGCGAGAGTAATATAGAAGACCTTATAGCCACGTCTCAAAGGAAAATGAGCGACTGCGCGGCGGCGATAAGGGATAAATCACAAATGAAAGTGCTTTTAAATGAAAATGACGAAAAACTTGCCTGTTTGTGTGAGAATGTTTCTGTAGAGGATAAGAAAGACTTATACCTTTATTTCAAATTGAAGGATATTTTAATCACACAGTCGGCTGTACTCACTGCCTTTATCGATTATGCCCAAAGTGTGGGTGATACGCGAGGCTCGTCCCTTTACTGTGAGGAAAACGGTGATCTGAGAGCGGGGCTTGAAGAACTATTCCGCTTTATAGAGGAAAAGGGTACTGCGAGAAATAGGGTGCAGGAAACGGTGATGTCAGAAAACGGTTTTAAATGTTTATGGAGACCGGTAAGACCTATTCCGCAAAACGATGATTTTTTTGAGAATATCTGGCGGCAGTACAGAGAAAACGGCAATATATATTAATGAGGTAATTATATGTCTGAACTAGGATTGGTTTCGGTTTCTTTTAGGAAACTTACACCTTTAGAGATAATAAATCTGATGAAAAGGGTTGGTGTCTCTGTTATTGAATGGGGAAGCGATATTCACGCGCCCGCTAAAGAAACCGAAAAATTAATAGAAATTGCAGAAATGCAAAAGGAACACGGTATAGTCTGTTCTTCTTACGGTACATATTTCCGTGCGGGTACAACCCCTGTAGCCGAAATAACTGATTATATAAATGCAGCTAAAATATTAGGTACTAATGTTTTGCGTATCTGGTGCGGGGATAAGGACAGCGAGCAATATTCCAAAACGGAAAAAGAAAAGCTATTTGAAGATTGCCGCAAATTAGCCGCTATTGCAGAGGAAAATAATGTAACCCTTTGCTGCGAATGTCACGGTTGGTCATATACAAATTGCCTTAGCGGTGCATTAGAGTTAATGGAAGCGGTGGGTAGTAAAAGCTTTAAAATGTATTGGCAGCCTAATCAGTTTAAAGGTTTTGAAACTAATTTGGAATATGCCGAAAAAATCGCCCCGTATACCGAAAATATTCACGTATTCAATTGGGAGGGCGAGCAGAAATTACCTTTGGGTGATGCTAAAGATAAATGGCAAAAATATTTGGAAAAATTTAGTGGAAATGAATATTTACTACTGGAATTTATGCCTGACGGTAAACCTCAAAGCCTTGAAAAAGAATATAAAGCGCTTTTGAAAATAGTAGGTGAATAAAGATGAAAATAGTATTTTTAAACGGAAATAAAGCGACAGTAAATAATGTTTTTTCCGAAGAAATAAGAAAAGAGCTTATGGGAGAAAACGTAGAAATTTTCAGTAAAGCAGAGGTTTTGGAAAGTAGTCAAAACTTTGCTGATACCGAATACATATTTTCCACTTGGGGTATGCCCTATTTTTCTGAGGAAGAAATAAAAACCTGTTTTCCAGAGCTCAAATGTGTTTTTTATGCGGCAGGCACGGTTCAGTTTTTTGCACGTCCCTTTTTAAATTGCGGCGTCAAGGTTTTTTCTGCCTGGGCGGCAAATGCAGTTCCTGTGGCCGAATATACAGTAGCCCAGATAATACTTGCCAACAAGGGCTTTTACAGAAGCTGTTTAATGACCGATAAAGAGGGATATAGCGGGGCTAAAAAAATATTCTCGGGCTATATTGGTAATTACGGTGCTAAAATAGGTATTATAGGTGCCGGTATGATAGGCAAGCTCGTAATTAAAATGCTTAAAGCCTACAATATAGAGGTTTTAGTTTTTGACCCGTTTTTAAGTGACAGAAAGGCTAAGGAATTGGGTGTGGAAAAATGCTCACTCGAGAAAATTTTCAGTGAGTGCAATGTGGTATCAAATCACCTTGCTAACAATGAGCAGACTAAGGGTATGCTTAACGGAGAATTGTTTAGTAAAATGCTTCCAAATGCTACATTTTTAAATACTGGCAGAGGCGCTCAGGTGGTAGAGTGTGAGCTTTGCGAGGTGTTAAAAAGCCGCCCCGATATTGTGGCAGTGCTTGATGTTACAGAGCCCGAGCCCCCCCGAAGACAATCATCCATTCTATTCGCTTAAAAACTGCATTTTAACCCCGCATATAGCAGGAAGCAGCGGTAACGAGGTGCATCGTATGGCTGAGTATATGCTCACAGAATACAATAAGTTTATAAACGGTGAGCCCACTCAATATGAAGTAACACCCCACATGCTTGAAACAATGGCATAAAAAATAAAGGATTAAGGTGACAGCTATGTTAGAAAAAGCAAAAAGTCCTGAATTTTGGCAAGAGGTACGCAATAATCCAAAATACGATTGGATTACCGAGCGCATTAAAACTGCCTATGAGGCTAACCGCCATGATAGAGTTACAAATTTGAGTTACTACGAGCGTGTTGAGTGTCACAAAACGGGTGTGCGCACTAATTTTGATGCTACCTATTTCAGTCGCCGAACTTGGCTTGCAACTACAGCTATTTTAGCGCTCATTTACCCTGAGGAAGAAAGATACTTAAAGGAATTGCACGAGCTTATCTGGGCTGTGTGTGACGAATACAGTTGGGCGCTTACAGCCCACACAAACGGTACTATTGCAGTAGACACTACTCAGGTTGACCTTGACAATGCCGAAACGGGACTCTGGCTTGCCGAAATCAGAGATATATTCGGCGACAGATTAGAGCCGCTTATAAACGAGCGTATTAATTATGAAGTGCATCGCCGAGTTTTTGAAAACTATAAAAAGGGCAAATTCTGGTGGGAGGCAGGCGAAAACAACTGGGCGGCAGTTTGCGGCGGCAGTGTGGCGGGAGCGCTTATGTATTTAGACCCTGAGCTTTTTGAAGAGCTAAAGCCGAGACTTCTCAAAACCCTTAATGCCTTTATAAACACCTTTCCAAACGACGGCACCTGCCTTGAGGGACCGAGCTACTGCGGTTATGGCTTTGGCAACTTCACTATTTTTGCCGATTTATATAACAGATATACCAAGGGTGAGGTAGAACTTTTGCAGGGCGAAAAGGTTAAGAATATTGCCTGCTATATGCAACGTTGTTTCTTAAAGGGTAATGCTACTGTTAGCTTTTCTGACGGTCACCGCAAAGGTGTAGCTTGCGCTATGATACAGTATCTGCTAAATAAAAAATTCCCTGAGGATGTGCGTATTTTACCGCCTGAATTGCTAAGCGTAAAAACCTCAAGCTTTTCTGAATGTGTAAGAGCCTTTCTTTATTTTGACCCTGAACAGTCGGTGTCACCCTTTAAGGCTGGGGATATTTATGCTAAGGACGCGCATCAGTTTACCGTAAACCGCGAGAAATATTCATTCATTATTAAGGGCGGTCACAATAGTGAGCCACACAACCATAATGATATAGGAAGCTTTATATTAGCTGATGAGAGCGGTCAGGTGTTTTGTGATATCGGCGCGCCGCTTTATACTCTTCAGTATTTCCAGAACGAGCATAGGTATGAATTTCTTTGTAGCTCTTCTTTGGGACACAGTGTGCCGATAATCGACGGTAAGGCGCAGCTACCCGGTTGGAAGCACAGAGGCGACCTTTCTTATAATGAGGACGGTACTGTTACGGTTGAGCTTTCAGGCGCTTATGATACAGAAGACTTAAAACACCTTACACGAAATGTTTCGTTTAGTGAATACGGTGTCACACTTACAGATAGCTTTAATATCGACAGCTTAAGGGTTACCGAGCGCTTTGTAACACTTATAGAGCCTGAAATTCACGATACCTATGTAAAGGTGGGAAATGTAAAGCTTTTGTTTGACAGTAAGCTTTGTAAGGTGGGGCTTGGCACGGATGAGTACACTAGTCCAAGACCCGAAACCGCCGTAGTTACTGCATATCTGATTGATTTTGAGCTTGTTTCGGGAATAGACAGTATAAGCTTTAAATTTGAGGTAAATTCTCAAAGTAAATGCAACAGTACGAAAAGGTGGCATTTACCTTGAGAAA
>CAZNTP010000003.1:0-42575 GCA_964575985.1 uncultured Ruminococcus sp.
TTTTAAGCTTTTTGAAAATATGATAGTCACTGCAGGAAACAAGAATACCTGTTTCTCTGATACCTAAATCCTTAACAAGCTTAAAGTCTTCCTTGCTGGCTCTTATCCAGGTAGTAATTTCAGGGAATTTAAGCCCCAACGCCTGACATTTTTCCAAAGCCTCACGGTCCTTTTTGCTATAAACAAAAAACTCTGTCTGGCGGATTATGCCGTAAGGACCCCCAAGCTTTGACATCAGCTTATAAAGATGAACTATCTGGTCAACCGTATACGGCTCTACCGACTGTTGACCGTCACGAAGAGACGTATCTGTAATCCATATATCCTGTGGCATATTCATAGGCACACGTCTGTGGTTGAATGCCACCTTAGGAATATCCTCATAAGTATAAAGGTCTCTGTAAAGATTAGGATTTTCTACATCCTGCAAAGAATATTTATACATTGACTGTTCAAGCAAATTGGTCTTATTTGATAGCTCGAGCATTATATCACCCCTCGTATAATTGTATACAATTATACTTGTTTTTCGGCATTTGTCAATACCCAAATACAAAAATACGGCAATAGTTTTAACCACTGCCGCATTATATCAGAATTCTTTTTCTATATGCAAAATTTTATCGCAAACCTTAAGGCTTGTATTTCTGTGGGTAACAAAAAGTATTGTCTTACCCTCAATCTCTCTTATATTATTAAGCACCTTGGTTTCGGTTGCCTCGTCAAGAGCCGAGGTTGCCTCGTCAAGAAGAAGTACGGGTGCTTTTGTAAGAAGCGCTCTTGCTATGGAAATTCTTTGAAGCTGTCCCTCTGAAAGACCGCCGCCGCGCTCAGAAAGCTCGGTATCAAAGCCATCGGGCAATGCGCTTATAATATCATAAATTTCTGCCACCTTAGTAGCGTTAACTATTTCTTCCTCAGTAACATTTTCATTACATATAGTAAGATTTTCGCGAACAGTTCCCGAAAGTATCATATTACCCTGCGGAACATAGGCAAAAATGCCCCTGAGCGAAGTATCAAGCGGAATATTTCCGTTCACGGTAATACTGCCGCTTTGCGCTTCGTAAAGACCAAGTAATAACTTAAATATTGTACTCTTGCCGCTACCCGATTCACCCGTAATAGCAGTGATCTTCGCCTTTTCAACCACAAGATTTAAATCCTTTAAAATAATCTCATCCTTATAAGCAAAGGTAATATTACTTAGCTCTATTCCGCTAAAATTATTTATAACTTCACTTAGCTTCGGTTGGTCTGCCTGCTTATCCATATCGCCCTTTTCAATCTCAATAAGCCGCTCGGCAGAGGCAAGAGCCGAATAATATTGCGGAATTATGCCCGAAACATTTTGAAGCGGTGCCTTTATCTGTTGGAACAACTGCAAAAATGCCATAAGTGTACCGTAGGTTATAAATCCGCCTGCAATCTGACCTGCACCCCAAAGTAGAACCGCATAGTAACCCACAGTAAAAAATGTATAAAGGCTCATATGCGTAATAATAGACACCTTTGTACGCTTCATTTTAAGAGCGTAATTTGCCTTCATATAATTGTTAAGTTTGCGAACGAAAGGTGCCTCACCCTCAAACGCCTTTAGTACTACTATATTTTCGATACACTCCTGCATAAATGAGCGTGATTTACCCTCGGTTTTCTGGACATCCTTATGTATGTTTTTATATTTGCGACTTATAAGTCTGCCAAAAGCGGGGACTGTAAAGCCGAAAACTAAAATTATAAGCGCTATTCTTTTATCAAGCGAAATAAGGGCTATAAGACCGCCGATAATTTTAGCAAACATAGAAGCTACGCTTGAAATAATATTTACTATAGCAGATATAACCACCTCTGTATCAGAGGTCAGGCGGTTAAGCAAATCGCCCGAATGGTATTCTGTAATCTCTGAATATTTTCTACGGGCAATAGCAGTGAAAAGATTTTTTCTGAGAAGTATTGCAAGTTTTCCGTTTGTGTATGTCTTAAGCAACATATCGCATATATGCAAAATAATTTGCACTGCAATAGTTATTAAAAGCAACGCACCGTAAAAGGCAAGACTCCCCTCCTTACTGCCTGTTGCAACATCTATTACATCTTTAGATATAAGCGCCAAAACCACAAAGGTAAGGGATACTATTACCGAAAAAAGCGTAATTACCGCAACTGCGGGCAAATATCTCTTACAGTTTTTATATATCCATAAAAGTGTAGCCTTATCACTTTGTTTTTTATTCTTCAATGATGCCATTTTCTTTCATTGTGCGCACAAAAACATCTATATTACCGAGTGCCAAAACAGTAGAAATATCAAAATTTTCTATAATTGCATTTAGCATCTCTGTTTTTGTGACATCCTTCTCCTTTAATAAATTCCATAAAAACACGGCCGTATCAGCAAGTACAATCGAATTATCCAATTCGCCCGAAACCACGCCGTTATAGGTCACAATATGTCTTCCAGCCTTGTTTTTTAGTTCATATCCGCTCTTTATCCTCAAAATAACACCCCTTTTATTAAAAATTATTATATAACAAAAATTTTTATATTGCAAGTACAACTACTTTTGTTGTATAATAAACTAAACCTTTATATTATATGAAAAAATTAGGGAGTTATGATATGGATACCTTTTTTGAACAAATTATTTCTATTAGAAAAACAGGAAAGACCGTTGCCGCAATAATAGGCATTTGGCTTGCCGCATTTATTTTGTGCTTTGTGCTATACCTCTTCCCCATTTTAGGCACGCTTTCTCTGCTGCTTATTGTCGGTGTTATTTACGGTGCTTACAAGCTTTCCTCTATGCTTAATATTGAGTATGAATACATCGTTACTAACGGCACAATGGATATTGATAAGATAATCAATAAAAGCTCACGCAAAAGAATGCTTTCCTTTGAATTAGGTCAGGTTACCCGCCTTGAAAAGTACAATCCCGCAATGCTTAACAGTATTAACGCAAAGGATGTTGTTTTCGCCTGTGATGATAATGACCCGAATGCCTATTTCCTCGTAGCCGAAAAAGAGGGCAAGGGTGCTTCGCACTTAGTATTCTCACCTGACGATAGAATTAAAGAAGCCTGCGTAAAATTCATTCCTAAATTTATTGTAAACAGTGCATTCAAATAAGAACAGAGGTGTCGCTTTATGTCTGTGTTAACTGTGGATTTGATAAGAAGGTCCGAGGAAAACGCTGTGACGGGCGGCGCTTTTTCTTTTAGAGAATTAATGTATAAGGCAGGAACTACTGCAGGCGAAATAATCACCTCAAAATACAACTGCCAAAACAAGAAGATTGCAGTGCTTTGCGGTAACGGTAATAACGGCGGTGACGGCTTTGTGGTAGCAGAGTATTTTTACGCGCACGGTGCTGATGTTACTATAATAACCCCTTTAGGCGCACCCAAAACCGAAGATGCAATCTATTACTGCAGTAAAGCTTCCCATATAAAAACAGCTGACACCTTCGAAGACCGATATGATATTATTGTTGATGCTATTTTTGGAATAGGTCTTAATAAACCGTTAAGTGATGAACTGTGTAGCCTTTTTGAGCAAATTAATTTATCACCTGCCATAAAAATAGCAATAGATATTCCAAGCGGAATTGAAGCCGATACAGGAAAAATTTTAGGTGCCGCAATAGATGCTGACCTTACGGTCACATTTATTGCCTTAAAGCTCTGTTTCCTACTTCCCGCAGGCTCGGATTTTTGCGGTGAGGTTGTAGTAGCAGATATAGGCGTAGAGCCTATAGATAAGACCTACGATATTATTAAAAAACCCGTGTTTCCAAAACGCCGACACAACTCACACAAGGGCACCTTTGGTACTGCTTTTTTGATTTGTGGTAGCTACGGTATGGCAGGCGCCGCAATTCTCGCGGCACGCGCGGCTCTCAGAAGCGGTGTTGGAATTGCAAAATGCCTTTTATGCGAGGGTATTTATGCCCCCTTTACCGCCGCTGTACCTGAGGCAGTTTGTATACCAATATCACAAGCCCTGACAGGCTCACTTAAATATTCAGCCGATATATCCGAGTTTATAGAGGGTGCTTCTGCCTTGCTTTTCGGTTGCGGTGTTTCTCAAAACGGAGATACACTCAAAATTTTGTCTGATATAATCGAAAAAAGCGCTATACCCACCGTTATTGATGCCGACGGAATAAATCTCTTAAGCTTACACATAGATTTATTAAAGAAAAGCAAAGCTCCTATAATTTTAACACCCCACCCTGCTGAAATGGCAAGACTGTGCGGCTGTACCGTAAAAGAGATTGAAGCCGACCGCATAGGAAAAGCACGACACTTTGCTACTCTTTATAACTGTGTGCTTGTGCTTAAAGGCGCTAATACTATTGTTGCAACGCCAAACGGTGAAATTGCTATTAATATTAACGGTAATACAGGTATGGCAACTGGCGGCAGTGGTGATGTTTTGGCAGGTATTCTGGTTTCACTTTTAGCGCAAGGCTTTTCTATCGCTGAAGCCGCTAAAGCCGCCGTATTTTTACACGGTGAAGCGGGCGATAAGGCCGCCGCACGCAAGGGTGAACGCGCCATGCTACCAAGTGATATTATTGAGGAGCTTTAATTCTGCTTTTGAAGGGTAAGCTCTTTATGAAAAAAATATTTTTAATTCTACTAAGCCTTTGTTTAGTCTGTTCGGGATGTTCAGGATACAAAAAAAGCTCCGCTGTGACTGCTGTCACCTCGGGGCTTTCTTTTACTGCCAAGCTGTCATATGATGGTAAAAATTACAATTATTCGGTTAAAATAGATAAAAACGGTACAACCGAAATTAAAAATATTTCCGCCAATGAAAAGACGGGAACGGATTACATTTTTGAAAACGGCACCGTTACATATAAATATAATAAGCTGAGCTACAAAACAAATATTTCCGATATACCTCAAAGCTCGGTTGCCGATTTTATTTATACTGTTTTTAAAGAAACCGAAAGTAAACGGAATAATGTAAGCTATAAAAACGAAGAATATTATATAAAAGGTGAAACCGATAAATACAAATTCACAGTATATTTAGGCGAAACAGGACTGCCGATTAAAATAACCGATACTAAAATGGACGTTTTGGTAATAATAACAGAATCTACACTGCTTTAAAAACTATTTTCGCACCTTTACAGTAAATTCTTTATTGCAACGCGGGCATACCGTAGTGTGAACACCCACCCTGTGAGGTAGCCTTAACACTGCCTTGCAGGCGGGACACTTTTTATACACGTGAAGACTGTCAGCCTTTTTGCGCTGATAAAATTCTTTACGCTTCTGTAAAAAATTCACCTTATCTTCAAACCAAGCATTTTCTTTTCGGCGCGCCGCAAAATTGCGAGACATCATTCTGAATACGGCATACACAAAAAGACCGTAAACTACAAGTTGTAATATATAAGACCTTACTATTAAATTAATAAAAGCTATAACAGCGGCCGTACCTAAAATACCGTAAAATAATTTATCGGTACCGTATCTGCCACTCATAAACTGCATAAGTCGGTATCTGAAATTCATAAAAACGCCCTCTTTTTAAAGTTCTATGGTTATTTTACATCATTTTTAAAGCCTATTTGTTAAGAAAGGTTTAAAAAATTGTATTTTTTGCAAAAATTATATAATTTTTCGAACTACAAAACCAGAAAATATATTTAAAAACAAGAAATTTCCTTAAAAATATTGACAAAAAAATAACATTTGTATTATTATATATTTATATCATTCTAAAAAGGAGCTATTTTATGGACAAATTATTGGTTCTGTTAACGTTTTTGGGCTCAATAGCGGCTCTGCTTTTTGCAGTATTCACCGCTAAACGCGTGCTTAAGTTTTCTGAAGGCACCGACACTATGAAAAAAATCTCATCCTGGATACGCAAGGGTGCAAATGCCTATCTTAAAAGACAGTATGTTATAGTAGCAATCTTCTTTGCTGTTATGTTTATTGTGCTTTTAACGATGGCATTTTTAAATCTTTTGACATTTTACGTTCCCTTTGCATTTGTAACGGGCGGATTTTTTTCGGCACTTTCAGGCTTTATCGGTATGAAGATAGCAACCGCCGCAAACTCACGTACAGCTAACGCCTGCCGTGAGGGCTTAAACCGCGGACTGCGTGTTGCCTTTTCCGCAGGCTCTGTAATGGGCTTTACCGTAGTAGGTCTTGGACTTTTTGACATTTCGGTTTGGTTCTTCCTACTCAACAATGTGTTTAAGCTTAATCCTACCGAAATTTCGAGCGCAATGCTTACCTTTGGTATGGGTGCCTCGTCTATGGCGCTTTTCGCACGTGTAGGCGGCGGTATCTTTACAAAGGCTGCTGACGTTGGCGCCGACCTTGTCGGTAAGGTAGAGGCAGGCATTCCTGAGGATGACCCCCGTAACCCCGCCGTTATTGCCGATAACGTTGGTGATAACGTTGGTGACGTTGCAGGTATGGGTGCTGACCTTTACGAATCATACGTAGGTTCGGTTATTTCTGCATCTGCTTTAGGCGTTACAGCTTTTTCTTCTAAAAGCCAGGTAAACGATTTAAACGCTATGGCAGTTCCTATGCTTTTAGCCGCTCTCGGTATTATTTGCTCAATTATAGGTACATTCTTTGTAAAAACAAAGGAAAATGCCTCTCAAAAGGACCTTTTGCGTTCTCTCAGCCGCGGAACAAACTTCAGTGCAATTGTAATTGCAGTTCTGGCTTTCCCACTTGTTTGGTTCTGTCTTGAGGGTGCAAAATCTGTAGGTCTTTACTTTGCAATCCTTGCGGGTCTTTTATCGGGTGTGCTTATCGGTCAATCAACCGAGTATTTCACATCTGACACCTACCGTCCCACAAAGCATTTAGCATCCAAATCAGAAACAGGCTCTGCCACAATCATTATAGGCGGTCTCGGTCTCGGTATGCTTTCAACCGCACTTCCCATTGTTATTGTTGCAATTTGTATTCTTGTTGCTTACTATGCCGCAGGCGGTTCTGGTGACGCTAACCTCGGTCTTTACGGTATTGCTCTTTCGGCTGTTGGTATGCTCTCAACCCTTGGTATTACCCTTGCTACCGACGCTTACGGACCTGTTGCCGATAATGCAGGCGGTATTGCTGAAATGTCAGGTCTTGAGCCCGATGTCAGAAAGCGTACCGATGCACTTGATGCCTTAGGTAACACTACTGCCGCTACAGGTAAGGGCTTTGCTATAGGCTCTGCCGCTCTTACAGCATTAGCATTAATGGCTTCTTATGTTAATAAGGTTGATGAGGTTGCCGCCGCTGCAGGCAAAGAAATTGACCTCACCTTTGATATAACCAACCCCACAGTTCTTGTAGGCTTATTTATAGGCGCTTGTCTGCCCTTTGTATTTGCAGCTCTTACAATGGAGTCTGTAGGTAAGGCGGCGCAGTCAATAGTAGTTGAGGTACGCCGTCAGTTTAAGGAAATTGCAGGTCTTATGGAAGGTAAGGCAGAGGCTGACTATGCTTCCTGCGTAGACCTTTGCACAAAGGCAAGCCTTAGAGAAATGGTTCTTCCCACAGTTGTTGCTATTGTAGCTCCCGTAGTTACCGGTCTTATTCTCGGCTACCACGGTGTTGTAGGTATGCTCGCAGGCGCTACTGCAAGCGGCTTCTTGCTCGCAATATTTATGTCTAACGCGGGCGGTGCCTGGGATAATGCTAAGAAGTATATCGAAAGCGGCGCTCATGACGGTAAGGGCAGCAACCAACACAAAGCGGCAGTTGTAGGCGACACCGTAGGCGACCCCTTCAAAGATACAGCAGGCCCCGCTATTAACATTCTTATCAAGTTGCTCTCAATGGTTTCAATCGTGTTTTCAGCCTTGGTTGTAAAGTATAGTATTTTCTAAGCTTTCTGCAAAAGCGGAACAGGAATTCCTGTTCTGCTTTTTTCTTTTTAAGCACCATTTATAATGACTATTTAATTGTTGACTTAAGTATTTTATTTTGATATAATATTATAAATTAGATAATTATGTCTAAAAATAATACAAAACTAAAAAGACGGTGCTTTTGTGAAAAAATTAGCTTTTTTAGTATTGCATTTAGGCTACGGCGGAGCCGAGCGTGCAGTTATTTCGGAAGCTAATCTCCTTTGTGAATTTTGCAATGTAGAAATAATCTGCTTTTACAAGCTTTATGATAAACCTGCTTTTGAGATAAACCCCAAAGTTAAAATCACCTATCTGACCGAAAATCTCGTTCCTAATAAGGACGAACTTAAGTCTATGATAGCTACAAAAAATTTTATTGGTTTGTTTCGCGGGGGACTTAAAAGTATAAAAATTTTATATCTGCGTTCCGCCTTAATGAAAAAGGCTGTCAAAAGCCTTGAAGCCGATATCGTTATTTCCTCGCGTTATTTATACCACAGGCTTCTTACAAAAAACGCAAAAAAGGGCACTGTTTGTATAGCGCAGGAGCATAACCACCACAACGGCGATAAAAAATATATAAAGAAGCAAATCGGTGCCGTACGTGACATGGATTTTTTTATGCCCGTATCTAAGGAGCTAACCGATTTTTACAAAGACAGAGTGGTTGGCAAGGTTAAATGCCGTTATATCCCTCATCACCTTGAATATATACCCGAAGTCCCTTCCCCTCTTATCGAAAAAAGCATTATTTCTGTAGGCAGACTGTCGCAGGAAAAGGGTATGGACGACCTTATAAAAGTTTTCGCTTTGGTATGTAAAAAGTATCCTGATTGGAAACTGCAAATTGTAGGTGACGGTGACTGCCGCTCTCAGATTGAAGAACTTATAAAGGAGCTTGGATTAGAACAAAAGGTTATTCTCCACGGCTTTAAAAACCGTGACGAAATCAACAAGCTTTTAAAAGACTCATCTATATATGTTATGACTTCATATACCGAATCGTTCGGTCTGGTTCTCATAGAAGCGCAAAGCTTCGGTCTTCCGTGTATTGCGTTTGACAGTGCGCGTGGTGCTTGTGAAATACTGACCACCGGGCAAAACGGTATTCTTATAAAAAACCGTTCTGTTCCAGAAATGGCTGAGGCTATAGACCGACTGATTACCGATTATGATTATAGATTAAAATTAGGACAAGCCGGAAGACTCAATGCTGAAAAATATTCTTATGAAAATATAAAACAACAGTGGTTTGACTTTATTAACAATATATAATTTAGGTACTAAAAATGAAACTGTCTATATCAAAAGAAAAATTCACTTCTTTAATTAAGTGGTATGTTTTACTGCAACCGTTATTGGATTTTATAACCTCAATAACAGTTAGATTTTCTTTGTCCTCGATTACAGTAGGTATGTTTTTTAGAATACTGTTCGTAGGATTAATAGGTATTTACCTTTTGTTTTTTTATAAAGCGGAGTATAAAAAGACCTTGCTTGGCACTTATATATTTACCGCCGTTTACGGTATAACCAATATCCTTATAAGCGCCTATTACAACGGAACAGGAACCGTTTTAGAAAACGGTAAAATGTTCTTTAAAATGTACTATTTTATCTTTGTTTTGCTATTCTTTTTTGCAATTTACAAGGAAAAGAAGTTTACCGTAAGCGACAAATCGTTAGCAATAGTTTTTCTTTGCTATTCTTCAACAATTTTTATTTCGGCAATAACCAATACAAGTTTTGTTACTTACGATTATGCCAAAGGTTATTGCGGTTGGTTTTATGCCGCCAATGAAACGGGGGCTATAATTTCCTGCCTTGCGGCGATAGCGCTTTTTTACGCGCTTAATACCAAAAATTTATGGTTTAAAATTTCCGTTTTCTTCTTAACCGCTTTCGTTTCGGTTTATATCGGCACAAAAGTGCCGTTTATTGCCTGCTTTGGAATAATTATTCTTTTTGCTGTATTTTATATTATTAAATGGATAATTACCAAAGCTCCTAGCGCTCGCAATTTATCTCTACAACTTATAGCGCTTTTTCTTGTAACAGTTTTACTATTCCAGTTGAATTCCCCCATAAAACAAAACAATTCAGTTATGGGAAGCGAGCATTTTGATAGCCATGTAACCGAAAATCTTGAAGAAGACGGCAACACCGACGAAGACCAACCCGAACTTTATGATAATGACCATATACGTACGGTTTTAAACAATTCCGATTTTGCATATAAAACATTTTTGGTTGCAAACTGGTTACTTAGCGACCGACTTGTAATAATTATTCCTGCAATAGATGCCTATTTAAAAAGCAGCTTACCACAAAAACTGTTCGGTATGGGATATATTTTCGAAACCCCTGCCAATACCACTTTTAAAAACCTTATAGAAATGGACTTTGCGGCACTGCTTATTAACCACGGTATTATAGGACTTTTAATTTATATTTTAGTTATAGGAATTTTTGCCGTAATATGTATAAAGAAGTTTTTTGGGAATATAAAACAGTTCTTTTTAATGGAGCAAGAATTTACCTATATTTATGCAATTCTTATTACTATTGCCTGCGCTTTTTTAGCGGGCCACGTATTCGTAGCGCCTGCAGTAAGTATTTACTCCGCTATAATAATTATAAAATTATTTGCAGAACTAAATTCCCGTACACCGTTAAACAATGAAAACTCTGTATCTGAAATAGGAGATAATCGGCATGATACCAAAAAAAATTCACTATGTTTGGGTTGGCGGCGGCGCTAAATCCGACGCCATTAAAAGATGTATGGCAACCTGGAAAAATCACCTTAAGGATTACGAAATTATAGAGTGGAACGAACAAAACTTTGATATAAATTCCAATCCTTTTGTAAAGGCCGCTTATGAGGCTAAAAAATGGGCTTATGTCAGCGACTATATACGTGCTAAGGTAATTTATGAGCAGGGCGGCATTTATCTTGATACAGACGTTTTAATTCTCGATAATTTTGATAAATTCTTAAGCCACCGCGCTTTTGTCGGCTTTGAAAACCCCGATTACCCGTTTACTGCGGTTTTCGGTGCCGAAAAGGGACATCCCTTTGTAAAAGAAATGCTTGATTACTATGAAAAGTTGGATAGTTATTCCTTTGATTTTAAAAGTAATAATACTATATCTGTATCGGATATACTAATTAATAAATACGGCTGTAAGACAGGAAACGAGTTTCAAACTATTGATGAGGGTATTGTAGTTTATCCCGATTATATTCTCTGCAATCCTTCAAAAGAGTCTGTTTCTGTTCATGTTTTTACGGGCACTTGGCTTGATGACAAAAAACCGCTTGCTCGCAAGGTTAACACCTACTTAAAGCTCAGGATTACATCCAAAGCCAAGGCTGCTATTTTCAGAAAATATATTATGCGTAGATAAGGTGCTTTTTTTAATGAGAGAATATTTCAACAGACTGTATACTAAAGACAGTTCATCATTTTATGGCGAAATAAAGGAAGATTTAGCCGGTAATAAAAGAAAATTTATTATAACTGCAAATCCCGAAGCATTTATGTGCGGCAATAATGACTATGAAATTAACTCAATGCTTATGGACGAAGACGTTACTGTAGTGGCTGACGGCATAGGCATTGTTAAAGGCGCATCTTATCTTAATATTAATATTCCCGAAAGAATACCTGGCGTAGATATTGCCGCAAAGCTTTTGGAATTTGGAAACGAATATAATAAATCTGTATTTTTCCTCGGTTCAAAGCAAGAGGTTATTGACGAGCTTTGCAAGGTTGTAAAGACAAAACACCCAAACCTTAATATTGTGGGTGCCGTAAACGGTTATACTGAGGACAAGGATGCTGTTTTTGAGGATATTAAAAGGCTTTCACCCGACATTGTATTGGTTGCTCTCGGTGTACCGCTACAGGAAAAGCTCATTTATAAACATTATAAAGATTTCAGTAAAGGTATTTTTGTAGGTGTAGGCGGCAGTCTTGATGTACTTAGCGGTATAAAGGAACGCGCGCCCGAGTTCTTTATTAAGCACAATATTGAATGGCTCTATAGAATTATGAAAGAGCCTTATCGCATAAGGCGTTTTTACAATAACAATGTGAAGTTTATAATTAAAATGAGGCATAAGGGATGATTAAAAAAATCATAAGTATTGGCATTAATACTATTTTTAGCCTTTTCCCCATAAATAAAAAGAAAATTGTTTTTCAATCTACAAGATATCAGGTTACAGACAATCCATACTATATATACAAGTATATCAAGGAAAACAATTTAGATTATAAGCTTATTTTTATTGTTGATAAAAACGCTGATGTAAGTAATCTGTCATGTGGTGATTATGCCTATGTGCGAAGTCTTAAAGCATATTACCATTTAGCTACATACAGATATTTATTCACCTGTCAATCATTAGGTTCTATACTTAAAAAGCGTAAAAATCAAATCTATATCCAACTTTGGCACAGTATTTCACTCAAAAAAATGGGACTTGATGTTGAAAACAAAGACCACTCCACCCAATTAGAGCATACAAAGGATTGGGACTTTGTTGTAAGCTCAGGAGAATTTGAAAGCTCGGTTTTAAAAACATCAAGCGGGTACACCTGCGATACAAAGCTATTAGGCAACCCGAGAACAGATGCCCTGTTTTATAGCTATAACTTGCAAAAAATAAAACAACGGCTTGGCATTTCTTCCGATAAAAAGATTCTTCTTTATGCGCCAACCTTTAGAGATTGGGAAATGGACAAGGAACTAATTGATATTGATATTCCCAAATATATGAGAGAAAATTTCACCGTTCTAGTCCGTCTACACCCCTTTATAGCCCCAAAGATTAATAAACAAATTTTTTGTGATAATATTATTAATGTGTGTAATTACAATAATCTTAATGAATTACTCGTCGTTTCCGATATTTTAATTACAGACTATTCGTCTATTTGCTTTGATTTTTCATTACTTAAAAAATTATCTGTTTTTTATGCTTATGATTATGAAGATTATGTTAAAAGTCGCAATGGATTCTATCTCGATTATAAAAGCGAGCTTCCGGGGCCCGTTGCCTATACTGAACAAGAGTTAGAGAACATATTAATTAATATTGATAAAAATATTGATAAACACACAAAATTGCTACCCGAATTCAATAAAAAATACAGCACCTTGAATGACGGTAATGCCAGCAAAAGAATTGTAGAAGAATTGCTAAACGGAGGCTTTGATAAATGAATAAAATAAAGGTAATGAGCATATTCGGTACAAGGCCTGAGGCTATTAAAATGGCTCCCGTTGTTAAAGAGCTTGAAAAACACAAGGAAATAGAAAGTATAGTTTGCGTTACGGCTCAACATAGGGAAATGCTCGACCAAGTACTCCAAACCTTCAAAATCACACCTGATTTTGACCTTAATATTATGAAGCAAGGGCAGACCTTTATTGATATTACTACAGGCGCCCTTTCGGGTGTTGATACCATTATTAAAGAAACCAAACCCGATATTGTATTGGTTCACGGTGACACATCAACCACCTTTGCCGGCGCTCTTGCGGCTTTTTATAATCAAGTGGCTATCGGCCACGTTGAAGCCGGTCTTCGCACATATAAAAAATACTCACCCTACCCTGAGGAAATGAATCGTCAAATGGTTGACTGTATGACAGATATGTTCTTTGCTCCTACAGAGCTTAGCCGACAAAATCTTATTAAAGAAAATGTTAATTACAGTAAGATTTATGTCACAGGCAACACTGCTATAGATGCTATGAGCACTACTGTAGATAAAAATTATTCCCATCCGGTTCTTGATTGGTTAGGAGATGACACTATGCTTCTTCTGACCGCTCACCGCCACGAAAACCTTGGCGAGCCGATGAAAAAGATATTTAAGGGTGTACGAAAGATAGTTAATAAAATGCCCGATGTAAAGGTTATTTATCCAATACACAAAAATCCGCTTGTGCGAAATGTTGCAGAAGAGATATTCGGCGGTTGCGACCGTGTTAAGCTTATTGAGCCATTAGAGGTTTTCGATTTCCATAACTTTTTAAATTTAGCTCATATAGTTCTTACCGATAGCGGCGGTATTCAAGAGGAAGCCCCCTCACTTGGAAAGCCCGTTTTAGTACTTCGTGACACTACCGAACGACCCGAAGGCATTGAGGCAGGCACCCTAAAACTTGTTGGAACAGACAGCAACACTATCTACAAAGAAACCGTCCGTCTTCTTACCGATGAGGAGGAATACAACCGTATGAGTAGGGCTTCTAACCCTTACGGTGACGGTAAGGCAAGTAAACGAATCGTTGATGCCATTATTGAGAAATTCAGCGACAAGTAATATGAGAACAAAAAATTCACTTTTTAATCTTTTAACAAGCATCATTCCGTTTGCTGTATTTGTCATACTCGGTTTTTTCAGAGTCAGAATCTGGCAATCGAGTATGGACGAAAACATATATGCGCTTAACCAACTGTTTTTTCAGTTGTTCGCATATCTTTCTATAGCAGAGGCAGGAATAGGCTCATTAATACAAAAGATTTATTACAAGCTGATAATTGCAGAAGACCGCGATTCAATCTGCAAATATTATACGCTTTCTAAGAAAATGCTTAGAAATGTCTGCTATATTATTTTAATTGCAGGTATTATACTATCCTTCTTTCTGCCCTACCTTGCAAAAGGCAACACTCTTTCGGGTGTTTACATGCAAGAGGTTTTCATTTTATTCCTTATAAAAAGCCTTGTAGAGTATTTTATGTTTGCTCCGAGATTTCTGCTTACAGCGGATCAGAAGCTTTATAAAATGAATCTACAGAATTACGGATATAAAATAGCCGAAACCTTGATGGAAATCCTGCTTATTTATGTAGGCGTTTCCTATCTGTTAGTGCTTTGTTGCTCTATATTATTAAGGATTGTAATGAATCTGCATTTAAACAAAATAGTTTTTCGCGAATATCCGTGGCTAAAAGAGATAAAACCCGATAAGAATTTAAAACTTAAAGGTATGAGCCACATATTTGTATTTAAAATTGTTTCAGCAGTTCAGGAAAATATCGGTGCTTTGCTCATATCTGCTTTTATTAATCCTATTTCGGTAATAATATATTCAAACTATAAATATATAACCAAATACCTGAATGATTTTATTTATCAATCAGGAATAGCCATTATGGCAAGCCTAGGTAACCTATTAAACGAAAAAAGAAACGATAAAGCCACTTTTGATACTTTTCAAAAGATAACAACCATGTACTTTTTTATTGCTTCTTTTTTGACATTGGCTTTAGCATTTTGTATCAATCCGTTTATTACCATATGGGTTGGCGAAAACAAACTGTTTGATCCGATTTCTTTAATGTGTCTGCTGTTTGTATTCTTCCACAACGTTGCCCGAAGGCCTTTGTATTTACTAAAGGATATATATGTGCTTTATAAAGAATTGCAGTTAAATTCTGTTATTGAGGCATGCGTTACGATAGCGCTTTCTTTTATACTTCTCAAATTTAATTTAGGTATAAAAGGTATTTTAATCGCGGCGGCACTTTCACCTCTCTTGGTTAGTTTCATCTATCTGCCAATGGTTGTATATAAAAAAGCGTTTAACTGCTTTCCTTGGCTTGATATACTAAAATACATTATAAACGCCGCCATAATTATTATAATTCAAGGCGTTGGTGTCTTGTTGCCGATAGGTGTTTCAAGCAGTAATTTTGTTGCTTGGTTTTTCACCTCGGCAATAGCTGCAATTATTATTGCCGCCACTCTGTTTATTCTGTACTTCTGCATATTTAAAAGTTTCAGAGGTCTTCTAAGTACAGCTTGGTGGACAGTAAAAAATATATTAAAAACAAAGGCTTAATAATTTAGAGCTGACGTTTCAATATTTTGAGGATGTGATTTTTTTGAAAAACAAAAACGAACAATATAAGAAAATTCTGCGCTCACTGTTAATCATTACTTTGCTACTGTCGCAAACGGCCGTTTTCGCACATGCTTGGATTACCGAATACAACAACTATATTGTGGTTCCGTTTGTTCAAAAGGGTAACTGGTTCTTCTATGCGGTTTATATAATTCTTTTGGCAATCTTTTTGCAATCGTTTGACGGCCTTAAATACGGACTCTACCGTAAAACCAATCTTATAACTGCACAGATTCTGGCTTCATTTGCAACTGCTTTTATAATTTATCTGCAAATAGTTCTGCTTGCCGCCAGATTTGTAACGGTAATTCCGCTATTATTTATGCTCCTCGGTGATATAGCAATAATCTTCCTTGCAACCTTCTTGGGCGATTTTCTTATTAAAAAGCTATTTCCCCCAAAGAAAACACTTGTTATTTTTGATAATTATTCACCCGATGCTTTCTTGGAAAAGGTAGCATACCGCAAAGATAAATTTTCTGTAGAAAATATCGTGAATATTTCTGTAGGTATTACCGAATTAGAAAAGCTTATAAATGATTCCGAAACGGTTATTATATATGACGTTCATTCCGAAATGCGCAATAAAATCCTCAAAATATGCTTTGAAAACGATATAAGAACCTACACCACCACAAAGGTTTCTGATATACTTGTAAGAGGCGCTGAAAGCCTTCACATTTTTGATACACCCCTGCTTTTATACCGTAATATTGGTCTTACCTTTGAGCAACGTGTACTAAAGCGCGGCTTTGATATAGTTGTTGCGGCTATTATGTTGGTTTTAACAAGCCCCATATTCTTAGTAAGCGCAATTGCTATTAAGGCTTATGATGGCGGTCCCGTATTCTTCCGTCAGGACAGAGGTACTGTGGGCGGTAAGGTTTTCAGAATTCACAAATTCAGAAGTATGATAGTTGATGCTGAAAAGGACGGTGCACCCCACCCTGCCGAAGAAAAAGACCCCAGAATAACACCTGTTGGCAGAGTGCTGAGAGCAACCCGTCTGGACGAGCTACCCCAGTTAATTGATATTTTAGTTGGTAATATGAGTATCGTAGGCCCACGTCCCGAAAGAGTTGAGCATATAAGACAGTACACCGAGGAAATCCCCGAGTTCCAGTACAGACTCAAAATCCGCGGCGGACTTACAGGCTATGCACAGCTTTACGGAAAGTATAACACTACACCTTACGATAAGCTACAGCTTGACCTTATGTATATCCAGAATTATTCTTTCCTGCTTGATATCCGCCTTATTCTTATGACGGTTAAAATTATGTTTATGAAGGAAAGCACCGAGGGCTTTACAAAGGAAAATAGTAATAAAATTACAGAAAAAAATAAAGAAGAATAAAAAAACAAATGGCTAGTTCAAGAGCTAGCCATTTGTTTTTTTATTTGAAATCATCCGGTAAAGGATATTTGTGCGAAAGGTTTAGGAATTTAATACCCCTTTTAAACTTTTCTCTTTTCTGCTCATCATTCACTTTAATGTATGGGTGTAAATGAAGCCAACCTATATCCTTAAAATGATACTGCTCCCCGCTACCTACACCACATTCAAATGCCGCAGGCATATCAACACCCTTTTTAAGCAGTTCTGTAAATTCGGCAAGGTATTCGGTATAAACCTCACGCGGAGTGCAGTTATACTTTTTGCATATACTCGATGCCAAGCCTGCAACCTCTCCAAGCTCGCCGAGTGTTCGCATTACCCTTATAGCCGAAAATGCCACGTGGCTTGCGCTTACAAGTCTGCCGCCTAAGAAAAGGTTTGGTATATCCTTTGAATAAAGGCATCTGTAGGGGATGGGATAGGGCTCAACTATTCCGCGGTGGTAGGCAAAGGAGCGGAAAGCCTCGCCGAACTGAGACAGATTTGTAGGCTCGGGGAAATGCATATCAATACTCCATGTGATACATGCAGTACCGTCCTCATGGTAGGTATGATTTTCAATATCGTTTTGGGTGATTACATAGTCGCCCTTAACTCTGTAGCTTTCACGCTTTCCGCCTAAGGCAGACACCCATTTAAGCGAGTGCTTTGCAAAACGCTCTTTTTGAGGGTAGATATTCTTTTGGTATGACCAGTTAGAATAAATAGCACGAAGTCCGTAGTCCCTTATATACTCAATTTCGCTTACCATATCGCGTGTAAAACCGGTTTCCTGCTCCCAGTCACCCGAGTAGCAGTTAAGAAAGCTCTGCTCATCAAATTTTAAATTCCAATCAATGTTTGGAAAATCGGTCTCGCAGTCACTTGGTTCTGAATACCAGCGTATCGAGTGCCCCATAACAAGCTTTTCGTGGGTTTCGGGCGCTAAGCTCTCACCAAACTCGCTTGCGGGCTCTCTGCCGTACATAACCTCTGCACCACCAAGGCGGGCCAAAACCGCGTCACCGCTACAATCGGAGAAAAGCCTTGCCTTGTGCTTTGACTTTTTACCTGTTACTGTGTTGGTACAAATAACCGCAGTTATTTCTCCGTTTTCGCACTCAATATCGGTAACACATTCGTTAAGCAGAATTTTATATTTGCCATGGCTATTTATTCTGTTTTTAAAACTGAACAGCTTTCGATTGTCCTCAAAATATTCCTCTTTAAAAATAGACGGGTCACCCATAATGGGCCCTATTTCCCTTACCACGTTACCGATTTTTTCATAAGGTGGCAGATTTATCATACCGCCCATACAAACCCTGATTTCCGAGCTGTTACAGCCACCTAACACTCCACGGTCATTAATAATGCAAACATCAACACCGCTTCTTGCCGCCGCTAAAGCCGTGCAAACACCTGCAACACCGCCGCCTACAACAATAAGGTCGAACTTTTCGTCAGTTTCGGTTATTTCTTTCCAATTAAGGCGTTGTCGTAAATCCTCGGTAGAATTTGGAACGCTGTCCTCAGTAGTAAGATAAACCGCATCGCATCTGCCGTTAAAGCCTGTAAGGTCATGGAACGCTATTTGGTTTTTGCCACACTTCAAGTTTATCTTACCTGCCCTTTGCCAAGCCCAGTCCTTACCGTTTGTGCCGAGTACCGTTTCAAGCGTCAAGTCATTAATTCTAATTTGGAATTTACCTGCCGAATCCTTTACATCCCAAACGGCTGTCCAATCGCGAGTAAGCGCCCAGACATTATATTCGCCGTCCTCCAAAACCTCAAATTCGGTAACGGCATCCTCTACAGGTATACCCATACCGTGCGCCATAATATATGACGAATGAATTGTTTCCATAGACTGCTGGTCAATAACCCAACCACCTAAATTTTTAAAGCTTTCGGCCTCTATAAAAATTTCAGACACCTTGTTCATCCTCCTTTTTTACAGGTATTCGTATTTCCCACTCAAAGCCATCCTCATCCATATCAGCAGGATATATTTCAATATTGGGAAGCTTATTGTTTCTTACATACCCAACACCCAAAAGCCACTGGGTTAAAACCTCTTTATAAAAGCGGTTTACCGCCTCATCCTCGGTAGTATAAAGCTTAAAGCTCACCCATTTGGACGAGGGTATATGAATACTGTCAGCGGCACCGACAGAATTATCGCGTCTACCTATAATACACCTAACCGAATTTTCACTGTTAGTGTAGGATACATAAAGCATTTCATCATCTGTTATAAGCTCAGAATAATCTGACTCATAAAAGCCCTGCCACACATTCTCACAGCACTCGGTGTCACTAAGGTCAGAGTCACCGCTAAAGCCGTAAATACAAAAATCGGTATCCTCAATCAGCTTATAGCTAATATCTATTCCGCCCGTAGTTATTATATCGGCGCCTATTGGTGAGAGCATCTTTACAGCCGTCCTGCCGTCGCGCACCTCGGTAGGCGAAACTCCGTGATATTCCTTAAAGGCTCTCGAAAAGGAGGAGGAATTATCATACCTGTATTTAAAGGCTATTTCTGTGACAGAAAGGCGCTTTTCACTAAGCTCCACCGCCGCCAAGGAAAGACGGCGCTTTCTTATGTATTCATTAATGGGGATTTTAGCTACAAAGGTGAAAATTCTTCTGAATTCGTAAACCGACATATTAGCCTTTTTAGCCAGCGCCGAAATACTGATTTCACCCGTAAGGCCTTTTTCTATCTCTCCTATTATATCTTCAAAGTAATACATAGTCTTTAAAGCGGCTGTACATCCTGTGAGGTGCCCCAAACGGTCATTTCCTCAACTACAACACCCTTTGGCTGATTAGCAGCAAACAAAACTGCATTTGCAATATCGGTGGCTGTAAGGGTTTGATTTTCCTCTGCAATACCAGCGCCGCTCTGGAAGCCTGTGCTTGCCGCTGCAGGAATTATGCAGGTAACTCTAACGCCAAAGGGACGCATTTCAACATAAAGACCTTTACTGAAATTAAGCACGCCTGCCTTTGCCGCCGCATAAACCGACCAAGCGCCCCAGCAGTGTCTTGCGCAAACAGAGGAAAGGTTGATTATAATACCGTCCTTCTGCTCCTTCATAATTTTACCTATAATCTTAGAGCCATACATAACGCTTGAAAGGTTAAGCGCTATTGCCTTGTCAATATTCTCTATACTCTGCTCGGTAACCTCTTCAATAGCAACACCGCCACCCGCATTGTTAACAAGCACATCTACTCTGCCGTATCTTTGCATACAGTAGTCTCTGAGCTTTTCCCAATCGCTAACGCATGTCACATCGGTTTTAACACCGTCTGAGAAGCCATACTGCTTTACTACCTCTGCTACCTTTTCGGCATTACGGGATGCTATAATAACAGTATCCCCGTTTTCCTTGAATTTTTTTGCAGTCGCAAGACCGTAGCCATTTGTAGCGCCTGTAACAATTACTATTCTACCCATTATAAAAACCTCCGTATTTTTTAATTCTATTTTATAAAGTATTAGGTAATTCACTCAATACATTTCTTGTATTTTGCTGTAAAACTCGGGTATAAAGCTCTTATCCGCACTTGATTTTTCCTGAATAAATACCCTTTCGGTGTCGAATTCGGATATATAATCCAAAACCTTTTCGTATTCCCTTGCCGTTACCTTTCGGTTTATAGGGGACATATTTAAAGCTTTGCCCAACGGCACATACTGACTCATAAGGCTAAAATACGTCTGCGGTACATTTTCTCTTACCCAATCGAAAACCGACATAGCCTCTTTTGTCCCTTGAGGTAACAATAGGTGTCTTATTATGACACCCCTTTGCATTATACCGTCCACAGTAAGACATTCGCCTTGCTGTCGATAGGCTTCGAGTATAGCCCTTTTAGCAATTTCGGGATAATTCTCTGCACCCGAATAAAGCCCTGCTATGTCGAATGACAAATACTTTAAATCCATTAAATATATATCGATATAACCCTCTAAAGCCTGTAATACCTCTACACTGTCATAACCGCCCGAATTATAAACAATAGGAATTTTTGGCTTATAAATATCCAACGCCTTTTTAATAGCAAGCGTATAGTGAGTGGGGCTTACAAGATTAATGTTGTGAGCCCCTTTACTTTCTAACACCTTGAAAATTTCGGCTAATTTCCCGTAAGAAATTATTTCACCCTTTAAGCCCCTTGAAATTTCACTGTTTTGGCAGTAAACGCAAGAAAGCGGGCAACCGCTGAAAAAGACCGTGCCCGACCCATTACTGCCGCTGATAACAGGTTCTTCCCAAAAATGCAAAGCAGCCCTTGCTACTTTAGGTAACAAAGGCATTTTACAAAATCCACCTGTATTTTCTTTTTCTGTTCTTATAGCATTACACTTTCTCGGGCACAGATTGCATATCATTTTGATTCTTCTTTCGGGGCTTGTATTCGCAAACCTTATGCTTTACCTGTAAATCGTCATAGGTCTTCTTAAAGGCTACCCTGCCGTTGAATTTAAAACCGCAATTCTTGCACTGAAAATCCGCAATAAACCATCTGTTGCAGTATTTCCAGGTTTTAAGCCTTTTGGTTTTACCCTTACATTTAGGACACTCGAACTGAAGCTCGGACGGTTTAATATTACTGTCCTTAATATTTGAAATAGGATATGCCTTAAACCTGAGCCTTGCATAAAAATCGGGTACTGTTGTATCTCTTTTAAGCGCCGAAAATTTTTCTTCGTTGTAGCAAAGCTTTAAAAGCTTAGCGCAAACCCTGCAATCGTCAAGCGCGTTGTGTAGCTCAAACTCAGAGGTTTCAACCTCTAAAAACTCTGCCGCGGCTTCTAAAGATATCTGATTCTTACTTTCATACCCTAATTCATAGAGCCTTGCCTGCACCAGCTTTTGCAAATCAAGATAGGATTTCATGCCGAATTTAATCTTATTTTTAAGCAAAAGCTCCTCATTCTCTACAATTGTATATAAATCAGAGTTACTCCAGGTCATAGTAACAGTCGCATTCTCTGCAAAGCGGTTATACTCCTGTAAAGCCTCTACAAAGGGCACACCGTTTCGCATAATTTCGGTAGTTATTCCCGTAAGCTTTGCAAAACGGCTTGTAACCTTTTTAGAAACCGATGAGCATATAATTCTGTTAAAGGTATCAACCGTATTAAAGTTTTCATCCAGCTTTACAGCGCCAATTTGCAGTATTTGATTAAAGAAGCGCTTTTTAGGCGGAAAATAAACATTATCCCACTCTAAATCAAGAATAATATATTCCATTACTTTCTTTTCGACTCCGCCTTCATACGTTCTTCTTTATTTAAAATACGTTTTCTAAGTCTTATATTGTTAGGTGTGATTTCAACCAATTCGTCATTCTTTATAAACTCGAGTGACTGCTCTAAACTCAGCTTTGACGGCGGCACCAAGCGAAGTGCATCATCCGAGCCCGAGGCTCTTGTATTGGTCATCTGCTTTTTCTTGCAAACATTACATACAATGTCCTCGCTCTTGGGGTTCTCACCCACAATCATACCCTCATAAACAGGAACACCCGGACCTATAAACAGTCGGCCTCTGCTTTGGGTATTAAAGAGGCCGTAGCCCGTAGCCTCGCCCTGCTCATGAGCTATGATAGAGCCTGTAGAGCGCTGGTCTATATCGCCCTTATACTCTTGATAACTGTCGAACACGTGGTTCATAATGCCGTTACCGTTAGTATCGGTCATAAATTGCGAACGGTAGCCGAGAAGTCCACGCGCGGGTATTAAAAACTCAAGATGAGAAGTACCGCCCTCGCGTGTACCCATATTTTTAATTTCAGCCTTGCGGTTGCCGAGTCTTTCCATAACTGTGCCGACATATTCCTCGGGCACCTCAATCATAAGCAGTTCAATCGGCTCTAAAAGAGTACCGTTTTCGTCCCTTTTATATATAACCTCGGGTGGCGACACCTGAAATTCATAGCCCTGACGTCGCATAGTTTCAATAAGTATTGACAAATGAAGCTCGCCTCTGCCCGAAACCTTAAAGGTATCTGCCGAATCTGTTTCCTCTACGCGTAAACTTACATTTGTCATAACCTCTTTAAAAAGACGATCACGAAGATTTCTTGAGGTTACAAACTTACCGTCCTTACCTGCAAATGGTGAATTGTTTACAATAAAGTTCATAGCTAAAGTGGGCTCGTCTATCTTAACAAAGGGAAGCGGCTCTACACAGTCTGTAGCACAAGCGGTCTCGCCGATTTCAAGCTCAGAGATACCAGCCACCTGAATAATATCACCTACAGCGGCGTTTTCTGCCTCTACCCTCTTTAAGCCCTGATACATAAACAGCTTCGCAATCTTAACGTTCGAAGAACTGCCGTCCTTATGGCAAAGGGCTACGGTCTGCCCCTCCTTAACACTGCCTCTTATTACTCGGCCTACACCGATTCTGCCAAGATAATCGTCATACTCAATATTAGTAAAAAGTATCTGTAAGGGTGCATCTACCTCACCCTCAGGCGCTTCAATTTCCTTAACAATAGCATCAAAAAGCGGTTTCATATCGGTGCCCGCAACGTCGGGTGAATAGGTGGCATAACCGTCCCTGCCGCTTGCAAAAATAACGGGGAATTCAATCTGCTCGTCATCAGCACCAAGCTCGATAAACAGGTCAAGCACCTCATCCACAACCTCGTGGGGACGCGCCATCGGTCTGTCTATTTTATTAACCACAACAACCGCTTTTTTGCCGAGCGCCAAAGCCTTTTTAAGCACAAAACGGGTTTGGGGCATACAACCCTCAAAGGCATCAACAAGCAGTAAAACACCGTCCACCATCTGCAGTATACGCTCAACCTCGCCGCCGAAATCCGCGTGACCGGGGGTATCAACAATATTAATCTTAATATCGCCGTACATAACGCTTGTATTTTTTGAAAGAATGGTTATACCTCTTTCTCTTTCAAGGTCATTAGAGTCCATAACCCTATCACTTACGTTTTCATTTGCCCTGAAAGTACCACTCTGTTTCAGAAGCTGGTCAACCAATGTGGTTTTACCGTGGTCAACGTGGGCAATAATTGCAACATTTCTTAAATTTTCTATTTTTGACATACTTTTTACACCTTTTCTTTCAACTTTAAATTATACTATTAATAGTTCTTATTGTCAATATTAGCAAAAGAGAAATACTTTGCAATTATTTATATTTTGCTTTACGCTTAAAATTTACAATTTTGTAAACTATGTAGATTTTTAGGGGGAAAAGTTGATTTTCTAGGATAATTGTGGTAATATTAATGATGTATGCACGGAGGTGTTACTTATGGCTCAAAATAATAATACCAATAATAATTTTGACGATAACGACCTTTTCAGCTATGACAATTCGAATAATATAGTTGAAAACGGCGAAAACAGCTTTGACCTTAACAGCTTTTCTACTAAAGCGTTTGAGGAGGAGCAAAGGGCTAAAAAAGCTAAAAAAAGAAGAAAACGCGGCAAACAGCGTTTTTTGAAGGTTTTACTTACCCTTTTTCTTGTAGGCCTTATTACCGTAAGCCTCGTAGTTGGTTGTTTTATGTTCTACGCATTTACTATGGTAGATGGCACTATGGAAGAGGATTTGGAAAATTCACTCAACTATACTACAACTATTTACATTGACTCTGGTGGCGGTAACTACAAGGAATACCGCAGACTGCACGGTGAATACAATCGTATTTGGGTAGATTATCTTAACCCCAATAATGTCAAGCTGCCCGATGATTATGAGGGCATCCCGCAAATGCTTGCAAATGCATTTGTTGCTATTGAGGATAAGCGCTTCTTTGACCATGACGGTGTTGACTGGAAGCGAACTATAGGCGCTTTTGCTAATGAATTTTTGCATTTTTCCGATAAATTCGGCGGCTCTACCATTACACAGCAGTTGGTTAAAAACCTTACCGATGACCGCTCGCAAAAGGCAAGCCGCAAGGTAAGAGAAATTATGCGTGCCCGCTATTTAGAGGGTAAATATTCAAAGGATATTATACTTGAATGTTATCTTAACACCATTCCCTTAGGTCACGGTACCTACGGTGTTGAGGTTGCGGCTAACTATTATTTCGGCAAATCCGTAAAGGACCTTACTATTGTAGAATGTGCCGCTATTGCCGCAATTACCAAGAGTCCCACCTACTATTCTCCTGACGATAACCCCGAAGAAAACAAGGACAGAAGAAACGATGTTCTTTATGAAATGTTTGATCAGGGGTATATTACCAAGGAAGAATATGATACCGCTATAAACGAAGAACTGAAAATAGTGGCTGAAGACCGCGTATTAAATCAGAATGAAATAAATTCTTATTTTGTGGATGCTCTTATAGAGCAGGTATCCGAAGACCTCGCAGAGAAGTACGGTTATGACAAGGCACACGCAGAACAGCTTTTCTATAACGGCGGATACAGAATATATGCTACCGTTGACCCCGACATTCAGGCCGCCGCAGAACAGGTTTTTGCCGACTCTGCAACCTATGCCGTAGTAGCAAAGGACGGCAAGAAAATGACCGGCGGTATTACGGTTATGGACTATGAGGGTAATGTTAAAGCAATTGTCGGCGGTATTGGTGAAAAAACCACCAACCGCGGCTTCAACTGCGCTACCGATGCTATTCGTCAACCGGGTTCAACAATGAAGCCAATTGCGGCTTATGCCCCAGCTATTGAACAAGATTTAATTACCTATTCAAGCCTTGTTAACGACACTAAGGCTACCTACGGCAAATGGTCACCTGTTAACTGGTACAAATCTTATTGGGGTAATATCACTGTTCAGTATGCATTAGAGCGTTCTGTAAACACAATCCCCGTCTATCTTGTAAATAAGCTAACCCCTCAAACCTGTTACGATTTCCTGACTCAAAAATTAGGTGTTACAACACTTAACGAAGAGGATATTAACCTGTCGCCATTGGGAATGGGCGGTACAAACGGCGGTCTTACAACCCTTGAATCTGCCGCGGCATTCTCGGTATTCGGCAACGGCGGTCTTTACTATGAGCCCAGCTTCTACACCAAGGTCACCGACCAAAAGGGCAAGGTGGTTTTAAAGCGTGAAACCAAGCCTCAAATGGCAGTAAGCGAGGATACCGCAACAATTATGAATCACCTGCTGCAAACGGTTGTTTACGGCTCCAACGGTACAGGTAAAGCAGCGGCATCTTACATTAAAAATATGAAGATTTACGCTAAAACCGGTACCTCTAACGACCAGAATGACCTTTGGTTTGTAGGCGGTACACCCTATTATATTGCATCCTGCTGGTGCGGTTATGAGATACAACAGCCAATTGCTTCTTCATATAGCGGTATTGCCCTTAAAATGTGGGGTAACGTTATGTCTAAGGTGCATTCGGGACTTAAAGAGAAAGAGTTTACCGACAGTAGCTATGCTATAGATAAATTCTATTGCACCTCAACAGGTAAGCTTGCTACCGAGGCATGTCCCAATCGCGCTATAGGCTGGTATAAAAAGAATAATATCCCCGGTGCTTGTACGGCGCACAGCGGCTCGCTACTCGGCAAACCGGAGGACGTTTTAGCGGCGGAAAAAGTGGCTGAAGAAGCTAAGAAGGCCGAAGAAGCCGCGCAGTCGGCTGCCAGTAGCACACAGTCAACTACAAGCAGTGCAACTTCTTCTACAACCACCTCTTCTACCCCATCTGCTACTAACTAAAATATTAATCAGGTCGGATAGCATTTTTCTTCCGACCTGAATGTTTTTTGAGTGTTAACTTATGTTGGAATTTAAAAAGATTGAAATTAACGATATAAAAGTATACAAAAAGTTTATGGAAAACTCAACCGAGCTTTCCTGTGACGCTTCATTTATTAATTTGCTTGTATGGCAATGCTCATATAATAATATGATTGCTATATCAGACGGTATGCTCTTCATTAAAGCCGGAACTGAGGATAATGAAAGCTTTCGTTTGCCTATAGGCAAGAACATTAAAAAAGGAATTGAGTTGATACGGGAATACTGCGGTGACCAATCCCCCGTTTTCTATATTTCCGAAGGCTCAGCCCTTAAAGAGTTCAAATCAACCTTTGAAAATGAATTTGAATTTCATGAGTTGCGTGACGCTTTTGATTATATTTATCTACGCGATGATTTAGCCGCGCTTGGCGGTAAAAAATACCACTCTAAACGCAATCATATTAACAGCTTTTCTAAAAAATATGATTGGTGTTATAGGTCTATAAATGCCGATAATATCCCCGATATTAAGCTTTGCGCTAAGCAGTGGTATGAGGAAAAGGCAGACAAAATGGACCGTCATATGATATGCGAAAGGGACGGTCTTGAAACCATTTTAAATAATATGGAAGCTTTGGGTGCTGTGGGCGGCGCTATATATGTAGACGGTAAGGTAGTTGCCTTTACTGTGGGCTCACCTATAAACGATACCGTCTTTAATATCCATATAGAAAAGGCCTTAAGTGATTTTTCCGAAAGCTATACCGTAATAAACCGCGAATTTGCCAAAAACGAGCTTGCAAGCTATAAATACATTAACCGTGAGGACGATATGGGTATTGAGGGACTTCGCAAAGCAAAGCTTTCATATTACCCCGAAATACTTCTTAAAAAATATATCGTAAGGTGAAGCTATGAATAACGAAGCTCTATGCCGCAACCTTTACAGAGAGGCCTTCGGCGAGGATGATGCCGAATTTGAAAACGCACTATTTGATACCTGCTTTAAATACTGTAAATTCATTAAAGAAGATGATAAAATAATTTCAATGCTTTTTCTTTTGCCCACAGTTCTTGAAACCGAAAACGGTCATATAGAAAGCTATTATATATATGCCGCCGCAACCTTAAAAGAATATAGAGGCAAGGGATATATGGCAAGGCTGATAGACAGTGTAAAAAATGAAAATCCGTTATTTCTTCGCCCTGCAAATGACGGTCTTATTAAGTTTTATGAGAAATTCGGCTTCCAAACGGTAGAAGCCCAAAAGACCGCATCTTTACCGCATCTTAAACCTACAGAAGATTTTTTTACACTCGTAAAAAAGTTCCCAGAAGAAGAAAGTATGGAAAAATATACCGCAATGTATTTTGCAACAGATAGCCTAAAGCTCAGTAGCCTCAATTTTATTGATACTATGGAATAAAGCTTAGTTACACACTAAGCTTTATTTTTATTGGTATTTTATCACAACATACAGTAAATACTGTAATTGGTGATAGTATGAACAAAGCGATTAAAAGAATGGTTTGGGATTTATTTTTTTATATTGCAGGCAGCTTTATTTATTCCTCGGCAGTAACCCTTTTTATATCCTCTAATGAGTTTTCCCCAGGTGGATTTACAGGCATTGCAACGGTACTAAATTATTTACTCAATTTGCCGTCGGGCCTTTTTCTTTTTATCCTGAATATCCCTGTTTTAGTATTGGGATTTATTAAATTCGGCGGTTTTTTTATTGCCAAAACCGCAATAGCCACCCTGCTTTTATCCTTTTCGTTAACCATTACCGACCTTGTTCTTCCAAGCTTTAAAATAGATAAAATTTTAGCCGCTGTTTTCGGCGGAATTATGATGGGCTTCGGTCTTAGCCTTATACTTTTAAGGGGCGCTACCACAGGCGGAATTGATATTATTGCAAAGCTTATAAATAAAAAGGCTCGCCATCTGACAGTTGGCAAGCTTATTCTGATTTTCGACGGTTTTGTAGTAGCGCTAGCCACTGTAATCTACCGCAATATTGAGAGTGCTCTTTATTCGGTTATTTCCATTTATGTGACATCGGTAGTAATGGACAAAATGCTTTACGGCAGTGATAAGGGCAAAATAATTTACATTGTAACTGATTTCTGGAAAGAAATCTGTGGTGATATAAACAATCTTTTAGGCAGAGGTGTAACACTGCTTACTGCTAAAGGCGCATATACAGGCGCCGACAGAACTGTGCTTTTCTGCTCTGTGAGACGGCATGAGGTATCATCGGTTTATGAAATTACCGATAAATATGATAAAAATGCCTTTATAGTAGTGGGAGATGCGGGTGAAATAATCGGCGAAGGCTTTAAACACCTTGATTAAAGTTGCAAACTTTAATTCTTTGTGATAAAATATACCAAGGTTACTTGCGAATAACTTTAAGACAAAAATCATATTCTTGAAATAAGTATAATTATTTCGGAGTGGTAATGTGATTTTTAAAAGAAATTCGGTTACAGTTGCGGTTTTGATTATCTGCCTTTTACTGCTGTGCTTTTTTACATCAAACAAAAAAACTGCCTTTACCGCTTCGGCTGAAATTACCGAAAAGCCGCAGATAATACTTGACGCAGGTCACGGCGGTTTTGACGGCGGTGCGGTAGCAAATGACGGCACGGTAGAAAAGGACATTAATTTAGAAATTTGCCTTACACTTGAAAATATGCTGTGTCAAAACGGATACGAGGTTATAATGACCAGAACGCGTGATACTGCTACCGACAGTACCGATAGCGAAAAAATAGCAACCCGCAAAAAAAGCGACCTTAAAAACCGCTTGGAATTAATGACAAAATACCCCGATTCTGTTTTTGTAAGCGTTCATTTAAACAAGTTTACAACCTCTGCCGCTAATGGCTCGCAGGTTTTTTACAGTGGCAGGGATGAGGCATCTAAAGAGCTCGGCGAAATGATACAACGCTCAATAGTCCGCCTTTTACAGCCCCAAAACACAAGGGTTAATAAAAAAGCTACCTCAAGCACATACCTCTTATACAACGCCACAATCCCCGCCGTGCTTGTGGAATGTGGATTTTTAAGTAATGCCGCTGAGCTTGAAAGGCTCAAAAATCCCGAATACCAAAAAGAAATGGCATTTGGAATTTTTTGCGGAATAACGGAATTTTTTAATAACAAGGAGATTAAAAATGTCACCTAAAGCTAAAAGCGTTTATGTTTGCAGTGAATGTGGTTATGAATCTGCCAAATGGGTTGGAAAATGCCCCGGCTGCAACACTTGGAACACTATGGAAGAGGAAATAAGCCTACCGACTAAAAGCACCGCAAGCTTTAGCACCTCCAAAAATATTGCAACGGCAAAACCGCTCTCAGAAATAAGCTACCTTGACGAGCCACGCTTTGTAACAGGAATTTCTGAGCTTGACCGTGTGCTAGGCGGCGGAATTGTAAAGGGCTCGGTAGTACTACTTAGCGGTGACCCCGGTATCGGTAAATCAACCATACTTTTGCAAATTTGCAATGCTTTGCAGGATACACTCAAAATTTTATACGTTTCGGGCGAGGAATCGGCTATACAAATTAAAATGCGTGCCGGAAGACTCGGGGTTGAGAGCGACAGTGTTTCTATTATGACCGAAACCGATGTTCAGGCGGTTTGCGAATACATAATGGCTCAGAAACCCGACCTTGTAATGATTGACTCTATCCAAACTATGCAGCACAGTGATATTTCATCGTCCCCTAGCAGTATTGTTCAGGTCAGAGAATGTACCAATTTATTGTTAAGAACAGGCAAAAGCCTAGGTATTCCGATATTTATTGTAGGCCATGTTAACAAGGGCGGCGATATTGCAGGTCCCAAGGTAATGGAACATATTGTTGATACCGTGCTCTATTTCGAGGGCGAAAGAAATCAGTCCTACAGAATACTGCGCGGTATTAAAAACCGCTTTGGCTCTACAAATGAAATAGGCGTTTTTGAAATGACCGAAGCAGGACTCAAAGAGGTCGAAAACCCCTCGGCAATGCTGCTTTCGGGCAGAATGAGCGATGTTTCGGGCGGATGCATAACCTGTGTTATAGAGGGCACACGTCCGATTCTCGCAGAAGTGCAGGGTCTTGTCACTCCGACAGGCTTTGGTAATGCCCGAAGAACTGCAACCGGCTTTGACTACAACCGCCTTAATCTCTTGTTAGCCGTTCTTGAAAAAAGGCTTGGAATTTATTTTTCAAATCAGGATACTTATGTAAATATTGTAGGCGGTATGCGCCTTGATGAGCCCGCCGCCGATTTAGCCGTTGCTATGGCCTTGGTTTCAGGCTACAGAGATATAGCCTTAGACGAAAAGCTCATAGCCTTTGGTGAAGTGGGTCTTTCGGGTGAGCTTCGCTCTGTACCACGTGCGCAGGCACGCGTTAACGAGGCGGCGCGCCTTGGCTTTACAAAATGCATTATGCCTAAAGCCTGCCTCAAACAAATTACCACCTGCCCCGACAGCCTAGAGCTTATCGGTGTCAGAAGTCTGGGACAAGCTATTTCCATTATAAAATAAATTCTGTATGAAATACGGGCACCCGCCCGAAACAGAATTCACAACACTAAGTCCCTCTAAACTGCAGTAGCCATCCTTTTGGTATCTGCAATTTTCCGCACATTGAATAATCCCCATTAAACCACCAACAATTATTTTTTCAATTAATAATGCCTTTATACAAATTAAATTAAAAGGAGTCTTAAAAATGAAGGTTTGTATTATTCAGCCAAAATATTCAACCGATTACAGTCTGTCAGAAAAATATTTTGAAGAAGAATTAAAGTTACTGGAACAGTGTGACAGCAGTATGGATATTATTGTGTGCCCTGAAGCCACAGATATTCCCTGCCTTGCCAAAACTAAAGAAAATGCCGAAAAAAGTGTTGAAAAATTTAACAAAAAGCTCTATGAAATGGCTTCTGCCACTGCAAAGCGCTGTAACTCAATACTTTTTATCAATATGAGTGATATTACCCCCACTGGCAGACGCAATACAACCTTCGCTTTTGACAGAAACGGCAAGCTTGCAGGAAAATACGATAAACAACACCTGACACCTAGTGAAGTTTCCAAAATGAAGCTTGACAGTGACTATAGCTTTGAGCATAGTGAGCCTACCGTAATTGAAATAGAGGGTATCCGCTTCGCCTTTCTTACCTGCTATGACTTTTATTTTTATGAAGCATTTGCAAATATTGCAAGACAGAATGTTGATGCCATAATCGGTTGCTCACATCAGCGAAGCGACACCCACAGAGCACTCGAAATAATGTCACAGTTCTTGGCCTATAACACAAATGCCTATGTTTTGCGCGCATCGGTTTCTATGGACGAAAGCTCAGATATAGGCGGTGCTTCAATGGTGGTAGCCCCCACGGGTGAAACCCTTATTAATATGTATAGCCGTGTAGGTCTTGAAACCGTAGATATTGATATAAGTAAAAAATACTATAAGCCTGCAGGCTTTGGCAACCCTGATGCCGCTCACTACGAATATATTGAGCAGGGACGCAGACCTTGGAAATACCGCAATGCTGGAAGCGCTATTGTTAAGCACGACGCCTTGATGAAATACCCCAGAATTTGCGCCCACCGCGGCTTTAATACCATAGCCCCCGAAAACAGTATGGCGGCATTCGGTGCGGCGGTTGCAATGGGTGCCGAAGAAATTGAGTTTGACCTTTGGTTTACTAAGGACGGCGAAATCGTATCCTGCCACGACGACACACTAGGCAGGGTAAGCAACGGCACAGGCAAAATTTATGAGCATACCTATGCCGAGCTTAAAGACCTTGATTTCGGCTCTAAATTCAGCGAAAAGTTTAAGGGTATTAAAATTTTAAAATTTGAGGATATACTTAAAAAGCTTGCTTGCCACACAGTTATGAATATACATATAAAAAGCATATCTACACCTGCTTTTTCTAAAGAGGAAGCCCTAAAGAAGCTTGCCGCAATCATTAAAAAATATGACTGCGAAAAATATATTTACTTTATGAGCGGTGACGATAGCTTCCACGCATTAGCCCGCGAGGTTATCCCCCACCTTACACGCTGTATGGGCGGCGGAAACGCACCTTGGGAAATTGTTGACCGTGCCATTAAATACGGTTGCAGTAAAGTACAGCTGTTTAAGCCCTATTTCAATCAGGAAATGATTGATAAAGCCCACGAAAACGGAATTATATGTAATGTTTTTTGGTCGGATAACGCAGAAGAAGCTAAAAAGTTTCTTAATATGGGCATTGACACAATTCTTACAAACGATTACAACCTTATTTCGCAAATACTAAAATAATAGCAAAAAGCGGATATCACACTAGGTCTCGTGTGATATCCGCTTTTAATTTAACATCCGTCATAATAACCGCCCGTAGAAGCGTTTTCTATTTTAGAAATTCTGCGGTTAATACCGCATAGCTTTTCTTCAATAACGGGTATTTTGGCGCTGGATTTTGAAAATCCATCTACCTTTTTTTCTAATTGCTCCAATCGGTATTCGGTAAGCTTTCCCGAAGCTATAATACCGCCTGCCGTACCGATAAGAGTCCCTAAAAAAGATATTAAAGAAACAATTACCGTACTGTTCATTAAATTCCCTCTCTGAATTTCATTAAATTTTCCCGCTGTTTTACATTGAGTTCGTTATCCGCCACCAAGGACGAATAGGAAAACAGCGCATAGCCCGATACCCTGCTATCCTCATAACACATTTTAACCTGACGTGCGATTATATCGTCGTCCGTTTGCCATTCGGTACCGTCCCAATCGGTTTGGGTACCGATTTTATAGGAAGCCAGACCGATAATCAGCTCACAGTCACCCGAATTCATAAGCTGCTTCCAATCCTCTAAAAGACGGTCAAAGCAAAACTCACTGTCGGCATAACTGAAACCGAAATAAAGCTGAGGTATAACACAGTCTACAAGACCGTTTTTTACCCAATATTCTACATCGGCATAAAGGCTATTGTAGTTATTTTCTATTGAAGCCGCAGGGCTTATACTGAAAACAACATCGCTGTTTATATACTTAATAGCAGCCTTAGCACCAATTATAAGACTGCTTACATTTGCTCTGCGCCAATCGTCAAGAGCCTGCGGTTTTTCGGCAGTAGCTTTATATTCATCATAACTTATTTTATCAAACTCGGCTTCGGTTGTAGGATAAAAATAATCGTCAAAATGAATGCCGTCCACCGAATAATTGCTTACAAGCTCTCTAATTCCGTCAATTACAAGCCTTTGCACTTCACTCTCTGCAGGGTTAAGATAAACCCCGTTATAAATGCATACATTTTTATCGTTAGCAGTATCAGTATCGGTTAACCATTTATGTATAGGACTGTCCGGCCTTACGGCATTTACATCAGCCGAAGCGGTTGAAACTCTGTAAGGGTTTATCCAGGCATGTACCTTTAATCCCGCAGAATGAAAGGCATCAAGCATATACTTGAAAACATCATAATCATACGCCGCCGCAGTTGCGGTAATCGGGAAATAAGCCGATTTATAAATAGCATCACAGTGCGAGCGAACATGCACATATATATTGTCAATTCCAAGCTTTTTACATTCCTCTGTAACCGCCGCTATTTCCCTTTCAAAACCGTTTTGAGAGCTTAGCATAGCCGCAATTTCACTGAAAGAAAGCCAAACTCCAGCCGTTGCCTTGCCCGACATATTTTCGAAATCGGTCTCGGTGTATTCACCGCCCGATTCAGTATTAAAAGCATTACAGCCCGAAAATACCAAGCAAATAATTAATATAATCGCTAAAACCCTTTTCACCTTTTCACCTCTTATATTTTCCTACTAACAAAAGTATATGTCCGCACCGCCGAAATTAATTCCCTTATCACCTTTTACAGAAAGCTCTATGTACTTAGCTCCCACAAGGTCGGTAATAAGTGTTACAGTATCATTAAGAAGATCGTTGCCAACAGACTGCCCTAAATTAAATTTTGCAAAAATATCGCGGTCGCCTACGGTTATTTCACTCTTACCCTTGGTGCAAAGCCTTAAATCAACCTTTTTTACACTTTTTTTATCCGCTACAGTGCCAAAATCAAAGCACTTTAACGCAAACCGACTCTCTATTGGTAGCTCTGACGTTTCGAGTTTGTAGCCCTTACCCTTAAATAAAATATCGCTCTCACCCGAAAGCCCTGCAACATAACAGTCATTACTGCCATTATAACTGTACAAAAACGAAAGGCTTCCGCCATAAGACACAATACCCGAAATCTTAAGGTTTTCGGGAAATTCCCAATAAAAGCAGTTTTTATTCTCTAGGTTTATTATAATAGCATTTCTGCCGTAACTCAATATGTAATTTTCGGCATTACCTGCGGCATAGCAATCTATATCACTACCAATCTCCCTTAAAAGCGGGTCAATATTATGTGATATTTTTTCTATGCTACTGCTATTTTTTGCAAGTGAATATATGGCATTATCACACCCTAACCAAACGAGCTTCTCGCCGCACACCGCCACGGTGTTCTTTTTACTGCTACAAATATCACTAAGCTGTCTTACCGAAAAAGTATCGGTTTTTTTGAAAATTGCACCGTTGTCTGCGAGCAGTGATGTAGTATTAAAGTCCCCACCGTCCTTAATGCTTATTTCGTACATACTATGGGATTTGAATGCTATTATTCTGTCTGAAATAGTAACTATTCCATTTACTCCCTCATCCGATATACCGATTTCATTATCCGCCACCTCAGGAAAATAAAGCGGTCTTTCATAATCCGCATAGTAGATTTTATTCTTGTCGTTTCCACCGGTAAATAACCACTTATTCTTGTGACGGACAGAAAATTTTGATGATACTACATTTTCAAGGCCATTCACTATGTTTTTTTGAGCCAGTATTCTTATGTTGTTTTCCCGATAATCCTTCATTATCGGAATGGCATAAGAGCCCGAACCCACAGTAAAGAAAAAGGAACCGGTAGTTCTGTCTATGTTCGCTATGATTTCCTTACCCATAAATACCTGTACTGCTATGCTGGAATCGCTGTATATCGTCCATTCAGTGTAATCGTCCGTATCAGTATATACCCGACATATTACGGTAGTATTATCTATATTTGTAAAGGGTAATCTAAAGCTTGAAGAAATACCGTCTGAGCTGTAATAGGAGTAAAACGCTCCGCCCAACAGATTTCTGCGCTCGGGTGTCTGAGGTTTACTGCTGAAGTTCCATTCCGCTTCCTCATAATTATTACCGGTGCCGTTAATATAAACTGTGGGTATATATTCACCGATACATCTTTCCCAAAGCTTATATTCACTGTCAACCTCATAAATCACATTTTCGGTCTGCGAGGTATCAAATTGGTTTCTAAGGGTTACTAAAGCAAATATACCGCCGCCGTTTTGAGCCTTTCCCGTATAAAAGACTGTATTTTCAGGGCAGAAAAATGTAGTGTCATCCACCCTTCCAAATATCATATAGCCTAAAAACCTTACATCCTGATTGTCGCCGATACCGAAAACCAATATAAAATGATTTCTGTCATCGTATTCAATTCTTGCTGTAACAAGCTGCCTTGGCACGCCGTCAATATTAACCTCAGTGCCTGTAACGTCATACTTGTAACTCCATGCACCGTCACACATAGAGGTGTCAAGCAGACCGTCGGCGGTAGTGTATAGCCCCTGCCTTGTTACAAGCTCACCGTCTTTATATATCATATTTTTAACAGCTGTTAAGCAGTTATCTTTTATATCACAGGGAAGTCTGCTCATATCAAGACTCATTTGAGGAACAGTAATGTGCTTAACCTGCATATTTTTTTGCTTTAATGATGTATATTTCATACTTAACCCTCCGCAGTAGGCAGAGTGTCAACTATCAGCTCTTTTCCCGACAACAAGGCTGATCTTTTGGCATTGTAAATGGCGGTAAAGATAGCATTTTTATTGGTATCTCCCTCGCAAAACGACATAAGCATCGCCACACCACAGCACAAGGCCTCGGCGGTTTCAGAAGAGCAGTCTATATTCTCTGATAAATCAGCCACCGCTTTAAGCTTTAAATCTAAAGCAATCTGATTTATAAACTCAAGCGCTCTGCCCATAATTCTTGTGTCTAAAATTCCGTTACTGCCCGTCCCTTTGTAACCAAGCCGTAATGCCGCCTTATCATAAATTTCATACCCGTTCATAAGCTTCGGCCTCACTTTCTTCATTTAAAAGCTCGTTTCTGTCGGTTACTGCACCGTCAGGTAAACGCTTCAAAAACTGATTTCGGTCAATAATACCCTTTTCGAACATAGTAATAAGCAGCTCAGTGCGTTCTCTGTCACTGTAAACAGAAGAATTACTAACCTCAATATTAACCCTTATTACTAAATCCTTATATCTTTTGGCATCAAATTCCTCGTAGCTGATTCCATTCTTATCCCTGAGTTTAAGGGGACGGCTTCCGTAATGGGTAACCCAAAAATCCGCCCAGATACGCGCCACATCCTCACAAAAAACATAAAAACGGGTTTTAACCATCTGCAATGGTAGTAACGCGGCATCCCTCATAGTAGCAAGCGCAGTTGCGTTATCGGCGCGACTGTCACCCAATGCCACCTCATTAGCGCCGCTCTGGGTGAGCGTGTTCTCTATAAGTGAATTTATGCTATTTTCAAAGCTTTCGCTAGTCATTGGCGGAGATATATACTTTATCGCTCCCGAAACATCCTCATTACTGCCAAACACCTTAATTATCTGACCTGGGTCATTGGTTATTTTATCGGTAACGGTATCCCCGTTTACAAGCATTATCGGCATACCTGTGGTCATAGCCGACCACACATTCGCAGTAATCATTCGGTTTATGGCGATTTGATTAGGTATCAGATATGTAATTTCACTCTCACCGTAAATCATACTGTTTCTCTTGTCCCAAGAAAAGAGCGCTATAGGGTATAACTGAAGCTCGGTATCAAACTCTTTTCTAACAACCTGATTTTCGGTCACCTTAATGCACTTTACACTGTAGCTACCGTCTGCCTTAAAGCTTTTATAAAGCTTGGTAAGCACCGTCACCTTGCCCTCTCGAGAGGACTCCTCAATGCGATTAAGGGTTGCTATATCTGCCCCATAAATCCGAGCCTCTCTTAATACCGCTTCAATATCGTGATTACCCGAAATAATTATATAAGGCTGTTTTTGTATATCCTCGGTATATGGGTCGCCAAAGACAATATCCCTTATATCAAGTACCTCACAACAAATATCACCTTTAATTTTGGTCTTACATTCTCGGTCTGCATAAAGGCCTGTAGCTACAGTAGGCTCCCAATAGGTGTAAAGCGCCGCTGTGCCTGTGATATACGACTCCCTTAAAACCCTTTCGTTAAGTTCAGGAAGCCTTACTCTTTCGGATGTAGTTTCATAATAATTTTTAAAGAGGGTCATTATGCGGTTAATTTCCTTAGTGTCCGCCGCAGAAACACCGTATTTTAAGCCGTCGCTTTTGGGGGCGGTAGGTATACCCTCGGCAGAAAAGCTTACCGAAATAGGATTACTCATTATTTGTGACATTTTATAGTTGCCTATTCTTTTAATAATATTGTGTCGCACTAAAGGTCGGTCATTGCCGCATTTAGCCCCGTACCACTGGTCACCTATAAAAAAGCGCTCGTTAATCTTTCCCTGCTCAAAAATACCTTTACTGCCTATACTTGCTTTAAAGCTACTTCCTTTTCTGTATTCATCAAAAATTTCAATAGGTTTGTTATTCACCTTAAAACCTCCCTTTATCTATTTTGCAAAACCCGCCACTTTAGGCGGCGGGCTCTGCTTTAATGTTAGAAAATATTAACGGGTTTTAAGCAACCGTAACAGTAATAACATCACTGTCTGTGCTGGCAGTACCGTCAACAGTAACCCTTGCAAAGAAGTAATAGGTGCCTGCTGTAAGGTTGTCAGGAACTGAAAAGAACTCATCAGTTGCGCCTGCAATCTTTACAGCTGAACGCTTTTCCCTGTCTTCGCACTTGTACCACTGGAATGTTAGCCCACTGCTACTTGTAGCATTAACGCTTATAACGGCGTCAATAGCGCCCTCAACGGCTTCAACATCCTCAGATACAGAGATTATTGAAATATTAGGAGAAACCCAAGCCCAAACGGTATCAAGACCGCTCTTCTTTACAAATACATCGTAATAAATACGGTAGTCAAATTTGTAAGCATCAGCATCAATATTCTGCTCAGGTGTAAAAATACGCATATTTTCGGTCTTTTTAACAAGATGCGCGGCAGATTTAGGACATACAAGCATATAGGTTTCGCTTGTATTTGCCGCGGGCTTAAAGCCTGCATCTGTGTCAAAATCATAAGCGGTTTTCATACGCTCGGAAACAACAGGAATAAGCGCTACACCGTTAATAGATTTAACCTTAAGGTTAACCTCTCCCTGCTTGAAATCGCTTACAGTAATCATTTTTGAAATCTCTGCAGAATTCTGAAGAGCCGCAAACATATAGCTGTCAACAAAAGCAACTAACTCCTCGTCGTAGCCTGCTACTGCCTGTACCTCGCTTATAAGCTTTAAAAGGGTTTCAAAAGGCTTGTCAGCTTCTCCCTCGATAACATTAGAGCGGGATACCGCAAGTCCTGCAAGCTTTGAAAGCACATAAGCATCACACTCGGGCACTACCTTTGTGCGTACATATTCGCCCAAAATTTTGCCTGCAAGATTTGCAATGCCTGTCTCGTCCATATCCTCGCGGTCAATCTGCAAGGAGCGTGCACGGTCCATCTTCATTGTGTAGGAGGTATTGGCTACTGTAATAGCACCTCTTGCAAAACCTGCCTCGCGGTCATAATCTGCAAGCCCCTGAAAATCAATATCGGGGATTATAACGGTTTTAGCTCCTACAAATTTTGTAGCAAGCGCATTGTCGGCAAAAAAGCCTACTGCACTTTTCTGTTCAAACATCTTATCAAGCTCGTTTGAATATTTTGTAACATTTTCTAATGAATTAATTGACATAAATTTCTTCCTTTCTCAGACTTATCTCCAAAGTCCCTTTAAAAATTCTACTGCCTCGGGTGAAATACCGCCGTTTTTATTTTGTAGTGACCCCATACTCTTTTTATCGGCTTTTTGTATTTCCTCCTCGGCTTTTCTTTGCTTTACCTTTTCGTTAAGCAAATATCTTAAATACTCATCAAGCAGACTGCTGCCTTTAAGTCGGCTGCTTTCTACCACCTCTTCGGGCAACTGCTCAATTTCTTTAATGGCAGGAAAATATTTTTTAACCTCGTTAAAATCATTCTCGGTCTCCTTTTTCACTGCCTGCTCTAAACTTAAAAAATGCTCTGCCAAATCGGTGTCGCCGCCGCATTTCTCTAAAAGCTCATTTCTTCTGCTTTGAAGCTTCGCATTTTTTAAATGCTCTAAATATTCCGCAACGCTTTTGCCGTCCTCTGTGGCTAATGCTTTAAGGGCTTCATAATCCTTACAAATAATCTCATATTTCATACCCTTTTGTGCAAGCGTTGCCGCTTCCTCTAAACTGATTTTCTTTACTTCCTTATTAAACTTTACAGGAATCAGGATTTCGCTCTCAGGTGTGGTTTCCAAAGAACAGTTTCCCCTTTCCTCCGCCTCGGTTTCGGCGGCACTTTTATTCTTTTCCTCGCTCATAAGGCTCTCCTTAAATTAAATTTTCAAGACTGCTCACTGCCGTCGTACTTTAGAAAATTTTCATACTCCTCTTCGGTAATCGGCTTAATCTCAAATTTGTTGTCCCGAATAATATTTGCCTTACCTTCGGGTTTACACATTGTGCCGTATAAAAATCCACTCAAAAATGCCGATACAGCTAACAGTAATAAAACAATAATCATCATACATCCCAGCCTCCGTTCAAATCCTTGCCTGATATATCCACCGTTCTGCTCGCTTTGCGCTTTTCTTTTACAGGGTGAAAAAATTTCACATCCTCAAAGGCGTAGCGCATAGCATCGCATAAGTGGTTTTCACAGTCCTTGGGCATTCGCTGTCCCCTGTCATTGCGTCTTTCGTCATAGATATAGGTTGAAAGCTCCTTTATCATATTCCGACAGCATGGCGCCACTGTAATCTTATATTCACTTATAGCGGCAATACCGTTTAAAATACTGTCTCTGCCCTTGACCGACGGGGTTATTCTGCAAATGCCCAGCCGCCTTAAATCGTCGTTGGATTTCGGCTCTGCCGAGTCCGCCCTTATTCTCTCCTTTGCAAATCCCATAGCCCTTATGCGCTCTGCTATGTCAGAGTTAAGCAACCTTTTCTCGTAAAACTCCGCATATATGTAGAGCTCCTTGTCTATGGGATTAGCCTTAAAGGCTACAAAGGCGGTGGGGTCGTTTGTGTAACCGTAATCCAGACCGAAAAAGCTTTTCCACTTGTATTCCTCGTTGGCGGGTATGTCTTTTGTACCTACCTGCCAATTTTCAAATACGAGTCCCTCTGAAATTCCCCAATTTCCAAGCCCCGCAACATCGTATTTGCGCGGGTTTGCCGTTTTCATCTTTTCAAAAACGGTGCGGTCGGTTTCGTCTAGGAATTCATTAATTAAATAATTTGTAGAAAAAACCGCCGCATTGTCGGGTGTAGAGTCAAAAAAGCGTTTTTTTAGCCAGTGACCGTCACTCCAAGGATTAAAGGTTATGGTGGTTTGCTTGTAAAGCGGCGGCGGAAGCTTACCTCTGGGCACCGACAGGTCAAGCAGGTCGAAATCCGCTTCGTCTGAAATTTCATAGGCCTCTTCTATCCATACATAATTTAGATACCCTTTGGAAACTGTTGTGGATGCAAGCTTTAAAACGTCATCAAAGCCACGAAAAATAATTTTTTGGCCCGTTGGTTTGTAAATCATTTCCAAAGGCGAAACCGTGTTATTCCAAAGATGCGAAACTCCCAGCCTTTCCTGCGCCCATTTAAGCTGTGCAAAGGTAGAGTCCCTGTGTGTGTTCATAACCTGCCTTACTACTAAAAGATTGGTATTTTCTTCTCGCATCAGCCTGTATATGAAGTTTAGCGCCGTTGTTGCCGATTTTTTCGACCCCTTGCCGCCCTTTAAAACCCTGTACCTTTTATCACAGCTCCAGAATTCGTCATAACCACCGCCTACAATTTGCGACATCTTAATTTCCGATGTCGTCAACAATCATCACCGCCTTAGTTTGTCCCGATTTATCGTCATTTTTTTCGCTAACAATCGAACGCAGTTCCTTTATAGCTGAAAGATCACCGCTAGCCGCTTTCTTGTAAAGCGCCACCATAACAGCCGTTTTGCGTGTGGCATTTTTAACCTCAAAGCCCTCAGACCTAAGTGTCTCAACCTCTGTTTCGGACAGCTTTTCGTTAAGAAGCGTCTTCAGTGTTTTATAAAGTAACTTGTCATTCTCTTTCATAGCATTTTCCTCCCAGCAAGCATATAATAAACCAAACCCACACCGCCATTCACCGACATAATTAAGAAAAAATAAAAAAGAGTTTTTGCGAAAAAACTCTTGACTAATAAAAAAAAGTATGATAATATATGCTTTGTTCAAATGCGGGTGTAGTTCAATGGCTAGAATCCCAGCCTTCCAAGCTGGT
>CAZNTP010000004.1:0-38346 GCA_964575985.1 uncultured Ruminococcus sp.
GGTACTGCTAAATATATAATAAATATATTATTCTCATGTAGCTTGTTGGTTTGCCAACAACAGAGGGAAAGTAAAAGAAACGCTGATATATATTTTTCAAGGTTCACATATTTAGGTTAACATAATACCGTAAAATTGTCAATATACTTTAGTTGTATTTCAACATAGCGTTACGAAATGTTTACAGTTTGTACATATACAAACTGCAAAACGACCACTCTTCTCTTTTCGAAAAGAATGGTCGCATTTTTAGAGAAAACTTCAGTACAAAGTTATCTCCAATTAGATTAAATTTGAAGGTTATTTTGCTAAAACCATAAGGTGGCTTATCTTTGATTAATGTGGTGTAAATTTTACATTGTATATATTTATAGTTGGAATCCTGCCACCCTGCCCAGTCTGAGTGTTCTTATAGGATTTTAAAAGTCCTTTAAGAACACTCATTTTTTATACCCGTTTTTATGACCCAGTTATGCTATTAACAGTTAGCAATTAATACCAACATCATCTCAAGTTTTCGTTTTTTTAGTGTAAGAAGTAATAGTTATATACCCTCATATCCACAACTTATTAAAATTAATGTTTATATGAATTTCACTTGAAAAGATACTGCCGTCATTATTCTCCCAACACCGCCGATATATCCATCCTGATTTTATCAGAAATCAACTTTCTATAAAAATAAACCGGTATTGCCGACCAACCGTGGCAAAGGCTACCCGAACGGTTAAAATCTGCTGCTCCAAGTTCGGTTTCCCAAAATGTTGTAGCACCGTTCATAAGCATATTACCCCAACGCATATCAATATCGTCAAGTATTTTTTGATGAAGTTCTTCAAACTTCATCATTGCCTGATAAACAAACATACTATGGCTGAGAGTGGCTTTGGGCGTGAATTCATCACCAAGCAATCTTTCAGCCAGATTTTTTTCAATTTGTTCGTCGGGGCAAAGACCCGCACAAATTGTCAAAGCCTGTACCAGTTGGGAATAAACCTCAGGGCAATTTTTATCAGTAGTAAGAAAATAAGCTTTTTTCTCAGAACTATAGAAAATTTTATTGTATTCGGCTTTTAGTTTTTTATAAATATCGTCAACATAATCAGCCTTTTTAATATCACCTATCAATCTGTAAATCTTTGATGCAGATTTTAGTGCTAACGCATAAAAAGCATTAAACGGCGCATCGAAAGCATTGCGCGAACAATAATCAATTCCGTTTTCAGAAACTCCGTTTAAATAAGGTTGCCATTCATAGAAGCCCCAATATCCAACAAAATTATAAAGCAAATCTCCCTTTAAATTGGCAGTAAACATTTCTATTACCGTTTCCATAAACGGAAGCATTTCCACTGCAAATTCCGTATCGTTAACCTTACAGCAATACTCGCTGAGTTCCACTATCCACATAAGTGAAAAGCAAGGTATTGTTTCGGGTATACTGGCAGGTGCGCAAAGTTCAAGCATACCATCAGGGCGGATATTAATTCCAAGCAATCTTAAATTTGCCTTAACATAATCATAAATTCCGTCCTCGAACGCCTCATAACTGAAAAGCATCTGGTTTCTTGAATCCATAGTATAAAGCGCCTGTTCGCGCCAGGGGCAATCCTCATAATGCTCGTGCATACAGCGGCGTAGTGTATCTACACCGATATCATAAATTTTTTGCCTGAAAAATGACAGTCCTTCAGGCTTATCTTTTTCTAAAAGCGGATAATCGGCACTTCTTACCCCAGCATAATGCAAAACACAACTTTTACTGTATATATGCAGTTGTAAATAGCGTGCTCCTATTCGTTTTGTAGGATAATAAAATTTATTAATTCCTTTTTTAGCCTTATATCCAAAAGTGAAATGCCTGCCCACTACAACCGAGCGCACACGCAAATCTTCAAGATGCTCACCAAAGGATACAAAAATTTCGCAAGGTTCTGATGCATTTAGTTCTAATTCAAAATAACCCGCCTGTTCCTTAAGCATATCCACAACCGCAAAAACACCCGAGCATTCTGCCTTAGTTTCAAGAGTTATACCGTTGGCTGAGGGTAACTTTGGATTAGAAAAAGAATTAAGCACAACATCATCATTAATATCAGTAAAAGGCTTTAAAAAAGAAGTATAGGCCCTCTCTGCCATAGATTTATCGGTCATAGTTTCCAAAAATTCGCCACTGGCAATAAGCACACCATCTTCCCTATCGCCAACTTTAAGTTGTTCTATAGGTCTTTTGTAATAGCGGTCTGATTTTTGAACTATTACACTTTCGTGCCAACCCATATCTTTTTCGTATTTTTCTGCCAAGACAGCATCGTAATAAAACGAATATGAAAGTTGAAATGTGAATTTATCCATTACACCGTTCTGATAGCCTGTTTTATTGCTTGAAAGCGTTTGATGGTCCGAATAGGATATTACTCTGTCATCGGCGGCAATTTCAAAAATAAGTGACGGAAAACCCTTATAATAGGTTTGTCCTTCTCCGTTTTGACTGTATGCCAGAATTTTCAGAACATTTTCGCCTTTGTTCAAAAATTCTTTTGGTAAAGTAATACTGTCATAAACCTTATAAAAAGGATAATCAGCATATTGTTGTGCATTAAGCAAATTGCCGTTTATATAAAGTGTATAACGGTTATCAACGCTTATATTAAGAACTACGTTTTCTAAATTTCTTAGTTCAAACTTATGCAGAAACCAAGCATATTGATTTGGGATATCACTCCCGTTTTCCCATATGCTTTGTGCTTTTTCGAATACCTTTTGCATTATGTCACCTAAATTTCGTTAACAGTAATACTGTCAAACTCATAATAACCGTCTTTAGTAAGACATTCTTGCTTGAATCCCATTTTAATTGGTGTGCTACCCTCAAACATACCTACACATAGCACATATTCACCTGCGGGCACATTTGATAAATCGAATGTGATTGTTTCCTTTGTAACACTCTCAAAATTCCATTTTTCATTGAGATTTTCATCACTGAATATCCCGTATTGAACATTGCTTTCTCTTGAAATAAGTTTAAATTTAAGATTAAACTTATTATATGCGCGCGCAAAACCTTTGTTTTCAAAATAAAACTTTGCCACTACAGGAAGCCCCGAAACAAACTCAGGCAATTCTGCACCGTTTAAAAAGTACCAATAGCCAAGTTTATTTGCAATATGCTTTGAAAGATATGGATATTTTTCCACCCACTCCTGCGGATAACAGTGAAAGCCGCAAAACGTTGCATGAGCGCGTTTTAATGACTCATATATCGGCATGCCGTCCTTATAAACATCATCCTTAACCTGCTTTAAATGGTCAAGTTCTATATCGACAGGCGCATTCTCAGCAAACAAATCAAACATAAATGGTGTGCGCATAGTATCATATCCGCAGTTACCTACCGTGTTGCCTACCCAAAGAATTGAATCGTCTCGGAATCCCATTTTACGCGCTAAAGCGTAATCAAGCACATGTTTTCTGTTTACCTTTGGATTATAGGCTGAGCAGTTTATAATATCGTCATTAATCATTACAGTTTTATTCGGGAAGTATTTGAGATGCATATTAATATGTTTTTTATACATATCGATTGTATAAACCTGATGACCGCAATTACCCTCTCCCCAAATACCGATTGTACCTAAATCAATATATTCAACTAAAGGATTATTGTTATATCTGCCACCGAATTCGCGCATAAAGTTTTCAAGTTTTTCAAGGAATATAGGGTCATCGTATTTAGGTTGCCAGGAGCCGTTTGCCTCTATCCAACCCTCTGCGCCAGCATCCTTTACCCATTCGGGTGTAGCAAAGCCGAAATCATCATGCAAAATACCCTCGTAGGTGCAGACTCTGAAATTAAATTTATAACCCAATTTTCCGTAGCGTTCAAAAATTTCATCTATGCGTGACCAATCAAATACACCCTCCTGCTTTTCAATATCGTACCAATCAATACGAAGAGCCAAATGGTGAAGTCCGGGGAATTCGGTTATATCAAACTCATCCTCTGCATCACAGTAAGAATGATGCCAACGGTCATGATAATATTCACATCTCGTCATACCGTTATCAATATAGTGCCAATACCAGCCCTTGTGCGGGTTGTCAAGCACAGTAAACTCGTCCTGTAAATATTTATAATCGCGGTAATATTCAGGGTCACCGCTGAAATAGGTCATAAAATTACGCTTTACATCGGTATACATTGATTTATCTCTCCTTTATACAAACATATCAAAAGCAAAATATATCTGCTTTTCTTCAAGTCGGCAATCCTTTCTGGGCTGAGGTCCGCAAGAAGCCGAGCCTAAGCCAGACATTTTATAGTCGATATTAACATAGGTGTTTTCAGAAAATTCAAGTTCATCTGTATGCTGTGCTTTATATAAAGCATCTGTACTAAGATGCCTTACAGAAAAACTAAACGGAGCATCGGAACTAAATTTTAATCCGTTTGAAAGTTCCAAATATTTAGTAAAGCAGTGATTACCGTGCTCTTGCGGATGTGGATAATTCACATATTCGCGGTCAGCATCGCTCTCATACCAACCAATATTTGCGTGGTGGTGCATATCAAGATAAGATTCCATTGGTCCTGCACCAAAATATTTAAAACTCTCAGCAGATTTTGGCAATACAAAACTAAACCCAAGCCTTGGCAACCAAACGGCATCCTTATGAATGTCACCCTTAAGTTCATAATGCACTCTGCCTGATAAGAAAACCGAAGCCGAAAGCTCATAATTAAAGAAAGGTCGTCTTGCCACTCCTGCCAGATTTCCATTGAGTATAATTTTATCATTCTCTATCTTTACATCCGCTACATAATTGTAAAGGTGATTAAGGTTTTCACCGCCACCGTGAATAGCATTAGTCCACTTAAACGCCATAGTACCGTTAGAAAAACCGTCATTATCTATAGTAGCCCTGAATGCCGAGAATTTAACAGCCTCTAAAAGTTTTTCCGTGCCTGCCCGTATTAAAGACGAAAAATTTCCGTTTATTTTATCGAAAACAAATTTAAAATCATTGGTTTTTGCAATAATATCAAAGCCTGTATCCAAAAGTTTTATCGGCTTATCTTCAAATTTTGATTTTTGGATTTTAACGGGCAATTCTTGCTGCAAAGCACCACACTGAAAGCCATTATAGTCGGTCATATAAAGTGTTATATATGCACCCAATTTACAACTTTCGGGCAACTTAAAATCTAATGGTACTGCTACGGTTTGCTTAGGCTCGGCAGAAACACAGAATTCTTTCTCGTAAACAGTTTCACCGTCTACCGAAACCACAGCCTTAAAGCCGCACTCACTTAAATTTGTGAAATCATAACGGTTTTCAATTAACACACTGTTACCTTTTACTGTAAAACGGTATGGCGCATAAGCCGCCTTAACCTCATAAGAGCCTGCCTTCAGGCTACGGTCAGAAAAGAGCATACCGTCACAACACCAGCAACTATCGTGCACTTCTTCACCGAAATCGCCGCCGTATTTACAAACACCGTCAATCTTTATATTATGGTCAGCCCATTCCCAGATACAGCCACCCATTAGTCTGGGTTCACTGTAAAACATATCAGTATATTCGTAAACGTCACCGGGACCATTACCCATTGCGTGTGAATATTCACAGAGAAAGAGTGCTCTATTTTTATTTTCTTCCTTTTCCAAAAAGTTTCTGATTTGGTGAGGCTCGGGATACATCATAGAATCGAATTTGACATATTTACCAAAGCCTAAACGGGTGGCATCCTCACTGTGAATGGGTCTTGATGGGTTGCGTTTTTTAGCCCAGTTGACCATTGCAATATGATTTTTACCAAATCCGCTCTCATTACCCACCGACCATATAATTACAGACGGATGGTTTTTATCCCTTTCAACCGCACGTTCCATACGTTCAATAAAAAGCGGTTGCCACTCTTTTTTTGAAGTGAGCCAATCAGTATTATCACAGTCATAACGAATAACACCTGGATTTCTACTGTTTGTACCGTGAGATTCCATATCGGTTTCAAGCACAACATAAAAGCCCATTTCATCGCAAAGTTCTAAAAATTTAGGTGTAGGCGGATAATGTGAAGTACGTATTGTATTGATATTAAGGCTTTTCATAAGTTTTAAATCATTTACAATACGCTCATCCGATATATACCACCCCTCGTCATTAGTAGTATCATGATGATTGACACCTCGCATTTTAATGGGTGCGCCGTTAATAGTAAAAATGCCGTCAGCAGTAATTTTAATGCTTCTGAAACCAACCTTTTGCTTTATGATTTCTCCCTCGGCCTCTAAAATCACCTCATAAAGATATGGTTTTTCAGCATTCCATGGCTTAGGATTTTTAACCGTAAACTCACAAACTTTGGTATCGGCAATATATCCTAAAAGTTCGCCGTTATCGTATAGCGAAATTACGGACTTAACATCTGTTTTTACAAGTATTTTATTTTTAGTTGTTTTTATTTCAATATCCTTTATATGATTTTTAGGTCTTGACAGTAAATAAACATCCCTGAAAATACCGTTCATTCTAAAATGGTCCTGTCCCTCAAAATAACTGCCACAGCACCATTTCCACACCTTGATACGCAAGGTATTTTTACCGCTTGTCACAAATCGGGTAATATCAAATTCCGACTGCAAATGACTACCCTGTGTAAACCCTGCATATTCACCGTTAACCCAAATTTCTGCACAGGATGAAACACCCTCTAAAACAAGATAATGGCAATCGTTAGTGTTTTGAATTACAAATTCACGCTCATAAAGTGCCGCAGGATTAAACATAGGAACAAAAGGCGGATTATAAGGGAAAGGAAACTGAATATTAACATAATTAGGTGTATCATAACCTTTGGTCTGCCAACAGGATGGAACCGTGATTTCATCCCATTTTGAAGGCTCTATAAGTCGGTCGCCGTTGTTACTGTAGGCGAATTTCCAAATACCGTTAAGTAAGGTATATGTAGCGGCGCCCTCGGGGATATAATAACTTCTTTGGGGAAGTCTGTTAAAAGAGGTTTTATTTATATCTTCATAAACTCTCATTAATGCACCTCTGTACTTTTGATTTCAACTTTCCAATCTGCATTTTCAGGGTAACGGAATGTTATTTCCCTCACCTTTTTCTCGGGATATTTACTCTCAATTAAATATCTGCAATAAATTTTTCCATCTATGTAAAGCGGTAATGTAGGGCCCGCTACTGACGACAGACCTTGGTCTAATCGAACTGTAGTCATACCCGGTGCAGCATCTACAGAAGCCGCTTCCGATTCCTCACCCTTTGCATACCACTTAATATCCTTATTAATAATATGCTGACCGTAAAAAATTTCTTCTGTTTGCGTTGTACCGTCATCAAAAGTTATAACATAATCGCCTAAATAGTATTGATTACGGAATTCCTTACCGTCAGGAAAAACACCATCAGAAAACTCGCGGTATCTAACAAATTTATCGGTGGTGTGTACCACCTCTATGTAGTTTTTACGCTTATTTAATAGCGTTCTGTATCTGTAATTATAAACAGACTCAAACATTCTGTTAACTCTTAAAGCATATTCGGAATCATTATTATCATCATAACTGTCATCCCAATAATAAATCTCGTTATAAGCCATAGAAGCATATACATTGTTGCGCTGAAAATAAATATCGGTAGTAGCGCCCCAGTTAGAACACATACCGCCTATGGTATTATTTCCTGCTCTGCGCTTAAAGTTTCTGAATTTAAGTTGTCCCCAGAAGTTACCGAAAACCACGGGGAACTCCCTTATCTGTTCATCGTATTTCTCACCGAAATCCATAAACCAGTTCATACAGATAATATCCTTGGGCACTTTATTTCTCGCTTCCCAGGTAGGACGGATAATACCCATTAAATAATTTTTAATGTCCCAGGCAAAATACATAAATGTAAGCGCACCGCCGCGACCTGTGCCCTCTTCAACATTCATAAGCATATCGCACCACATCATAGTTTTAACATTACGCGCGGCCAAATAATCGTGTATTTTATTAATATCCTCTGCCAACAAATCAGAGTTATCAATAATACGCTTGCGGCAACGGTCACAAACATTTATTGAATAGTATTCATCGTGACCGATATCAAGTATCTCAGGTTTAAAAACCTCAATAACCTCATCCAGAACATCAAAAAGAAGTTCATAAGATGCAGGGTTTGAGGGGCAAAAGGTATCGGGATACGGGTCTTCGGAACGTTCTGCAAGTTCGGGGTGACGAATAAGCAGATAGTCGCAATGGCTGGTACACGGAACCTCGGGTATAACCTTAATATTACGGCTGTTACAGTAGGCAATTATGTCCTTAACCTCTTCCTGAGTAAGATAAGAACCGCCGCCGTTATTACAGTGAATTGAGTTTTTTCGCCAAGGATATGTAAATTCCTGAATTTTTTTGGATTTACCCGAATACTCTGTCATAAATTCGCAATATTCTTCCCATCCCTCATTAATTTCAGGGTGACGTTTATATTCCATAGCACCGCCAACCTCAATCATAATGGTATTGTGACGGAAATATGCCATCATATCAATAAACTGCTTGAAATCATCAATTTCATCGCGCGCCGGCATCATAACCTTAATACCGCGAAGACTGCAGATAGGATAATCCCACAATATTTCATCCGAATAACAACCTTCATTGTCTAATGACTGCAAAAAGGTCATAACACCGTTCTGCACACCGATTTTACTGTCAGCATAAATTTTAACCTCACATCCGTCAAAGGTTATAACAAAACCCTCTTCATTAGTTATAAATTCCTTGCCGCTTTCAGCAGTTACTTTTTCGGATATTTGGGACGGTATCGGAATTACGGAACTTATACTTTTAATAGCATTTTCATTCCCAAAATCAGAACAAAAACTTTTAATAGTTTCGGTTTCTGCCTCGGTCAGATTATGAATTACAGTATCACTTGTAAGTTGGGCTTTTATCCCCAATTTTTTAACATACTTAGGATTAATTCTTGCCACTATCTGTCACCCCTGATTTTAAAACCGTAGCAGCAGAAATAAATCACTATAAGCCGCTACGGTTTTAATGCTGAAAATTAATTTTTATAAAATTTCTTTTTTCTTTTAAGGATTACCAATGTAACGGTCACAGCACCGCCAATTACTAAAATTGCACAAACCACAATAACAATAATAACTGTTGTGTTCAAATTACCTTTTTGATTATCGGCTGTATCGCTCTTACTCTTAAATGCAGGAATTTTCACAGGTCTTAATACAACCTTATCATCTCCTTGCACTTGACTGTTAAGATTTACAAGTTCAGAATCATTGGGTATTGCACCTTCATAATAATCCGTAAGAGAAACATTTGCAATATAAATTTGCTTTAATGAGGACAAATTGTTTTGAATGGATATAAAGCCCATATCGGTATATTCCAAACCTTCTTGTTTCATAACAAGTTGTCCGTTAACGAATACGCAAAGTCGGTCATCTACAACAACTACCTTAATTGGTGTCCATCCCGAAACCTTGGCTGCAACCTTATTGAATACATCGCCTATGCGATAACTTTTACCTGTATATGCTGCCAATGTAATACTCTTCTGGCCGATACACAACTGATAGCCGGTGCTATAGCCTGTACCATTGCCGTTAGAAATATTGTTCTTGCGTATGTTGATTATAAATTTACTGGTGTTTGCCGCCTCGTCAAGATTAAGTTCAAATTCCATTACAAAGTTTTTAATATCATTTGCAATATGAAGTTCCTTGTTTTTGCCCTCGCTTGAAAATCCAAGTGCATGACGGTCATCCTTATAAATATAATCCATTTTGCCGTAAAATGCCTTTTGGGCTTCTGCCTGACTTCTTATATCAAAATCCTTATAAATCTTTGGTCCCAAATCTTTAAGGCTGCGGCTTGGCATACCCTCGTAAGAAGCCTCTTCCTCGTAACTCTTAAGACTGAAATCACCGAATGTAATACCGCCTGCCGAACATTCATGCAGGAACTGTATCTGACCACTATACAACTTAGCATCGGTAATCTCAAATATTTTCTCGCCGTTAACGGCAATCCATACAAGTCCCTCGTTCGCCACAACGCGCACCTTAGCACCATCAGTAAAATCTACTTTAGCCATACCAAGATTATCCTGCGAGCCATTGTTTTGCTCTTTATATCTTGTAAAAGTTATTCTTCTGGCAGAGAAATTAATAATATATCCATAATTGGCTTTATTGTAATAGTGGCGAAATTTCATCATAGCAGAGCCCGCCTCGTCTTTATCAAACTTAACGGTATAATCAAGTATAAAATTCTTCATTCCACCAATATTAACGCCCTTAGCGGAACTGACATCGGTGGATATTGCAGAAGTTTCGCTACATTCCCAGCCAATTTTTTCGAAAATCTTCAATATATCTGACAAAGACTTCATTTCTGCCGAATTATATTCAATTTCCTCTTCAACAACCTCTACCTTAGCGCCTGCCGCTTCATCGCTATATTTTACAAGTGTAAGGTTTTTTATAAATGCATTATCTGCCTTAAATGTGCTTTGGAATAAAATCTTATTTTTTTCATTATAAGCATTATCAATCTGAACAAAAAGATCATTATTTAATAATACCTTAATCTGAGAACCATTAGCCGCTATACGAATGTGCTTACCGGAACTGAAATCAACATCCTGTGATTTAATGGTTGTAAAATTGTAATTATCATCATTATATTTTGCAACCGTGAGTTTATTATTGGTTATACCTATACGGTAACCAAGATTACAAAGACCTGATATATAATCATGTCTTATTCGCACCTGCAATTCACCAAGTTCAGAGGGTGCTATGCGAATATCAAAATCAAGGACAAAATCATTAATTTCTGCTAAATAAGTACCGTAATTCACAGGGTCAGCAGAAACAAGACCGCCATCCTGCTTTTTCCAACCGCTACCCGAAAGTTTATTGTAAAGTACAGGCGTACTTACAACAACATCGGTTTCTTCGGGTAGACTTATACCCTTTTCGGCGGTTTCCTTATCAAAGTATTTAAGCGAAATAATTCCAACCTCGTTTTTGCCGTTCCCGCCAATGCTATAAAATTTTAGCAAGCCTTTTTCAACAGTAACAGCATCGGTTATTTCAATTAACTTAACATCATCAAGTGCAATCCAGATATTGCTGCCGTTTGCAACAATACGCACTTTAACCGTATTGGTGAAATCATAATCGGCAGATTTTAAAACGGTTGATTTCCAGTTATCATCATTAAACTTTTCAAGTGTTATCTTTGATTTACTTATATTTACTCGGTAACCGATTGTGTGATTTGTAGCATCCTTTGCTCGTAAACGAACCTGTAAAGTGCCTGCCGATTCGGAATCTAATTTCACAGTAAAATCAAAAATAAAATTCTGCTCTGACGTAAGGTCAGAAAATTTATTAGCCTCTGCCTTATCGTTCAGTAAGTCGACGTTCTTAGTATAAATGCCATTATTAACAAGCGCCGTAATAATTTCTTCAGCACTTTTTATATCACCTGTAAGTGTACTTCCTGAGTCACCGTCACCCGAGCCGCCATCACCTGAGCCGCCCAAAGTTATACCGCCATTAGCGGTGGTTTCATCGTAATATTTAAGGGCTATAGCCTTAACTTCACCTGTAAGAAGAGTTCCTGTTATACCATAGAATGAAAGCACTCCGTTTTCTACCGTTACGGCATCTGTAATTTCAAATAACTTTACACCGTCAAGCGCTATCCAGATATTACTTCCGTTTGCTACAAGACGAACTGCAACCGTTTTAGTAAAGTCATAAGGTATCATACCAATTTCGGTAGACTGCCAATTGTTATCGTTAAACTTATGGAAACTGAGTTTATTTTTATAAATATGAACTCGGTAACCCTCCGAATGACCTGTTGCATCCTTTGTACGCATTCTTACCTGCAAATTGTTACCGCTTTCCATTGCAGTATCTAATTTGACATTAAAATCAAATATAAAATTCTGCTCGGTTGTAAGCGTTGCATTTTTTTGCTCTGCATCGGTGTTATTAAGTATTTCACCGTTTTGAGCGTATGCACCGCTGTTTATAAGTGCGGTGTGAATTTCATTTACAGTTTTAATATCACCTGTAAGGGTACTGCCCGAATCTCCGTCATTACCGTCACCCGAGCCGCCATCACCTGAGCCGCCCAAAGTTATACCGCCATTAGCGGTGGTTTCATCGTAATATTTAAGGGCTATAGCCTTAACTTCACCTGTAAGAAGAGTTCCTGTTATACCATAGAATGAAAGCACTCCGTTTTCTACCGTTACGGCATCTGTAATTTCAAATAACTTTACACCGTCAAGCGCTATCCAGATATTACTTCCGTTTGCTACAAGACGAACTGCAACCGTTTTAGTAAAGTCATAAGGTATCATACCAATTTCGGTAGACTGCCAATTGTTATCGTTAAACTTATGGAAACTGAGTTTATTTTTATAAATATGAACTCGGTAACCCTCCGAATGACCTGTTGCATCCTTTGTACGTATTCTTACCTGCAAATTGTTACCGCTTTCCATCGCGGCATCTAATTTAACATTGAAATCAAATATAAAATTCTGCTCGGTTGTAAGCGTTGCATTTTTATGCTCCGCATCGGTATTATTAAGTATTTCACCGTTCTGAGCGTATGCACCGCTGTTTATAAGTGCGGTATGAATTTCATTTACAGTTTTAATGTCGCCTGTAGGTATTATTGGATTTAGAATCAAACCGTCATTAGCATCGGTTTCGCTATAATATTTAAGCGAATTAATAACAACCTCATTATTACCATTTCCGCCCACACTGTAAAACTTGAGATACCCGTTTTCAACCGTAATGGCATCAGTAATTTCAATAACCTTTACGCCGTCAAGTGCTATCCAGATATTACTTTCATTAGCAACTATGCGCACCTTTACCGTGTCTGTAAAATCGTATTCAGCAGATTTCAAAACGGTTGACTGCCAGTTATTATCGTTAAACTTTTCAAGAGTTATCTTGGCTTTGCCGATATTCACTCTATAGCCTACCGAATGATTGCTTGCATCTTTAGCACGCAAACGCACCTGCAATGAACCGGAAGAAGCCGAATCCAGTTTTACTGTGAAATTGAAAATAAAATTCTGTTCTGCAGTAAGGTCGGAAAATTTATTTGCCGCGCCAAAATCATTAAGCACATCGCCGTTCTGTTTATAAACACTGCGGTCTATAAGCGACTGTGTGATTTCGGCAGCGGTTTTAATATCACCCGTAGGTATTATTGGGTCTAAAATCAAACCGTCATTAGCGGAAGTTTCGCTATATTTTTTAAGAGATTTTATAGAAATCTCGCTTACAGCACTACCTGCCACACCATAAAATGCCAAAGAGCCACCGTCAATATTTACGGCATCGGTTATTTCAAACTTTTTCACACCGTTAAGTGCTACCCATATATTTGTACCGTTAGCAACCAAACGAACAGATGTATTCTGGGTGAAATCATGTTCAGCAGATTTTAAAACCGTTGATTTCCAGTTGTCGTCATTGAATTTTTCGAGAGTTAATTTAGTTTTTGTCACATAAACTCTATAACCTATCGAATGACCTGTTCCGTCTTTCCAACGAAGTCTTAATTGCAGTGTACCGTTTGCGGTGGATACAGTATCAAACTTTACATCAAAATTAAGTATAAAATCCTGTTCGGTAGTAAATATGGCATATTTACCCGCTTTAGAATCGTTACCGTTCAAAACATCGCCATTCTGAGTATAAGCAGTGCTGTTTATAAGGACTTGTGTCATATCGTCCGCTGTCATAATATCATCTTCAGCAGCCAATACTCCTATACCTATAACCGAAGCAAATGAACTTAGCAGTATTAAAACAGAAATTATAAGTGAAAGTATTCTTTTCAAAGTTTTCACCTCTTTTTGTAGTAAATTTTATTTAAGTGTAACCTTTACAACCTGATATTTATCGAGAATAACCTGATTACCCTTAATGGTAGGCTCACCGTCAGCCACCCATTCGCCATCTTTGAACGAACCTGTTGTAGCCTCTGTTACCTTTGTTGCACCGAATTTAAATGCAGTATCATCATTAGAAGCCATAACGATAAATTCTTTTTCGCTAAGCCAAAAGGCAAGACCGTAACCATCCGTAGGACAGGTAAATGTAACCTCTAAATCCCCGAAGGTACGCTTTGTTTCAATATCCTCTAAATAGTGTTCGTAATTGAATGCTGCCACACAGCCTTGCGCTACTGCATAAGCCAGTTCACGCTGAACCTTGTTCACCATTCCGTTAAATCCACGAGCAGCATTAAGCACATCTTCATTAAGCGGAACAAAGAAATCCTTTTCCTCAACATTTATATTGTAATAGGTAGAAATCAATGTTTCGGCACTGTAATTGTGGAAAGCATATTCCAAGTAGCCTAATCCCTCTGCAAAGAATTTAGCAGTTGTACGCCCGTGGTCATATCCGACTGATGATTCGGCAAAGTGGAATACATTTCCCTCGTTTTCGTGAATATGTACTGAAATAGTTGACCAATCTTCGTCATAACAGTCTATACCAATTATATCTATACCAGTGCCACCGACTAAAACATCAGTTATATCTCTGCCGACAGTCCAAGCATCTTGCATTATGTTTACACGTGTAACACAGTTATAGTCGCTGGCATGAATTACATCGCCCAGTTCATTAAGATACTCGGCTACCGCATAGTGCTGACCGCCCGACCAAGCATACATAAAATTGTATTCTTCACTTGTATACCAAAGCACATCTCCGTTTTCAAAAACAGGTCCGCCATGGCTCACTTCGTTGTTAACCTGAATCATAACACAACGTCTTTCGGTATCACGCTCTGCTATAAATTCCATAAACTTGCCTACGGCATATTTCTCTCTTTCAAGAGTGACCTTTGATGAAAAATCATAATAGATACCCGATTGTCCCTCAGGAGGCTTAATTTTGGGATATTCATTTGATTTACGCATATATTCGGGTGTACAACCGCCGCTTCCGCAGACATTAGTTCCAAACCAAAGCCACTGAACAGTTAGGTCATACTTATATATTGCTTGGTAATAAAGTTCCATTATCGAAAAGTCGAACTGGTCCTTATTTGGCTCTATCTGATACCATTTAACAGGCACAACAACAGTGTTGAAACCGTCCTTTTTAGCCTGACCGAAAACCTCATCAATAATGGAAATTTCGGTATCCATACGTTCTCGAATATTATCAATACGAATTTGAGTGCCATAAAATAAATACGGCTCACCGTTATATTCTATATAATTATTTCCGTCTTCATTCTGTACAACTCTTGAAACAACATTATCTGCTAAAACGTTGCCTGAAACATCCGATAAATCCGAACTTTCACTTTCCGTATCGGTACCGTTACAGGCTGTCACTGTAAATAACATTACAGCCGACAGTATCAAAGCCGATAAGCGTTTAAACATATTCCCACCTCTTTATTTAAGTTCCTGTAAATGAATTATTATTTTTCTGCATTAGCAGCTGCAATAGCATCATCTACAATTGCTTGAAGTTTAGAAGAATATGTTGCTATAGATGAACTTGCAGAAAGTCCCTTTGTTACAATATCCTTAAGAAGTCCGTCTGAAACGGTTGTTGTAAAGTTGGGGTAACCCTGTGATGGCATACAAACAGAATATTTGGTCATTTCTTCAATGATTTCCTTTTGCTCGTTAGTATAGCCGCCATCCCAATATTCATTTGTGAACTGATAATTCTCAAACCACTCGTCATAAGCCACAGCCCAATAATTTTTAAGGAAGAAAGCGGTAGCGTCCGCATTAACTGTGTTAGAAAGAATAGAAAGACCGTCTACCCAATACATATAACGTGTATCGCCTGTATTTTTGCTTGAAAGTGGGAAAGGAACAAAGTCAACCTCGTCTTCAAGACCGTTAATTTTATACTGTTGTACATAGTAGGTACGCTCTGCAGTCATAGCAAGAGAGCCTTCGGTAAACGAACCACCGTTTGTAACATAACTCTTATCCTCAAAGCCAAGAGTCTGCAAGAACTGCATTGTTTCTGTAAAGAGCGGATTATTAAGTGTTACCTTACCGTCAGAATCAATATAATCGGCAAGACCTGCTGAACAAAGGAAAGGATGTGCATACCAAGTACCAAATCCGTACTGGTCAGTCTGACCGTCATTATTAAGATCCATTGTCATTTCCTTAGCAACCTCGCGGAAGGTATCCCAAGTCCAATTACCCTCTTCATAATATTCAGTAGGAGTTTTTACACCGTTATTTTCAAATAATGTCTTATTATAAAGAATAACAAAAGGTACTGAACGGCATTTTTGTGCAAATCCATAGGTTTTACCTTCAAAGCCGTAAGCCTGCTCGCTAAGATGCTTGGAAACATAGTCGGTTTCCTCTAAGTATTCATCAACAGGAAGAAACAAACCCTTTAATGGAAGTGTAGGGCAGTCTTGAGTGGTTGAACAGTAACCGTCCAACTGCTGACCTGTTGCAAGTTTAACTGTAAGGTTTGTATAGCGCTGATTCCAGTCAGGATTCATAACATATGTAATCTTACCGCCTGTATCTTTTTCCCATTTATCTCCTGCTGCTTTAGCCACCTCTTTAATAGTTTCCTCTTCATCAGCGGCACAGAACATTATAAGATTTACACCCTCAAACTGAGATGCATCAACAGAATTGGCACTAGTGCCCTTATCTCCCCCAGAGGAAGTCTTTTCCGAATTACAACCTGCAAAGCACACTGCTGTCAAAATAAGACAAAGTGCCAAACATAATACTCTTAATAATTTTTTGCTTTTCATAATAATCACCATATCCTTTCTTTGACACAAAATGCGATAAACAATCACGATATGGTGATTATTATAACGCATGTGCCACGGTTGCCACTTTTGTTGGCGAGTGGCACGCGCCCTATATTTTAGCGTGATTTTTCACGCTAATTCTCCTTTGATTTATTAAAATATACACATTAGTGTTTATTTACTCAACCATACCCGTTCGTTCAACACTTTCAACAAAGCATTTCTGCCCGAAGAAATATACTATAAGCAACGGTAATATTACCAACAAACAGCCCGCCTGAACGCAGACTGCATTTGCCACAGGGTCGCTTGTCGTTGAAAACATAGACTGTGCCGTCGTCGGCAAGGAATTCAGTGCCACCGCCAATGTAGAGCCTGAATCCATAAGCATACCGCCGTAATAATAATCTCCCCAATGCCACACAAGTGAAAACATAAATACTGTTACAAAAGCGTTGATTGCATTAGGCACTATTATTGAAATATAGCAGCGTAACGCACCGCAGCCGTCAATAGAGGCTGCCTCGTCAATAGATTTTGGAAAACCTCGGAAAGTCTGCATAAAGACAAGAATAAATAGTCCTGCACGTAGACCATTTGCAAAAAGGGACGGTAAAAAATACACCCACCCCGTATCTGTTAAATTGACCTGTAAAGGCGTACCTGTTATCAGTTCAATTAAACTGCCTATACCAAAGAAATCAAAAAACTTATATTGCTCATAGAGAGGCACTATTATAGTTTGGTTTGGTACTATAACCGTAAGAATAACACCAATTAAAATTAATCCTTTGCCCTTAAACTTAAATCGCGCCAAACCGTAGCCTGTAAGTGCGCAAACAAGCGTCTGTAAAACAGAAGCACCAACCGAATAAAATGTAGTTCTTCCTAATGTATTCCAATAATCAAGCAAATTAATTGCGTTTTTAAAGGATTGAAAAGAATAATTAATCGGAACCCACACAACAAGCGGATTGTAGTAATCCTCAGGACCTCTTATCGCTGTACTTGCCATAAAAATTATAGGATAAAGTACAATATAACTTAAGCCTATAAGCAGAAATGCCCTGAAGACCGACCACAGTATATTCATAACGCGCTCGCTAATTTTTTTGTGGCTTACTGCTATGTTGTTACGCTTTTTTATAAAAATATTTTCCATAGCACACCACCTACATTTCCGCATAGTTTATACGTTTATTGGCAACCGCATAAACTATAACTACAACAGCCATAATAAGCACAAAATATGTCATTGATAAAGACGACGCCTCAGCATACTGAATACTGCTTACATGGTCCGCTATCTTCATCATAACACTATTTGTTGAGTCTGTAAAACTGTCAATTATTGTATAAACAATGTTGACAAGCAGGAACGGACCAATCATTGGGAAGGTTACAAACCAAAAGGATTCCCAAGCCGTAGCGCCCTCTACCTTTGCCGCCTCATAAGAAGATGATGGAATGGTTTGAAGAGCCGATAAAAACAGAATAATCTGCATACCTGAACTCCATACCATATCAAAAATATTATTAACTATACTTTCAAAAAAAGTGACTACCTGCTGTGGTATACCTGCCTCTGTCAGAAATTTAAGTGCATCTGTAGCCTGAAATATTGTTGTTGCTTCCTGCACATCCATATTCTGCTGTAATACATTCTGTTTGAGTAGCAAAATTATTACACCCGATGAAATAATAATCGGCAATGCAAATATTACTCGCGCAATACCTCTGCCCTTAAAATTCTGATTAAGAATAATTGCAATAAAAAGGCTGAACACCACAACAACAATAACCGTTGCAAGCATATCACCTATTGAAGTTATAATCATTCTAAAATTATCCGCATCTACAAACAGATTTTTTCGATAATTTTCAAATCCCACAAAGGTAAGGTCAAATCCGTTCGAGGTGATTTTTATTGAAGAGAAAGAATAAAACACCGCTTTTATAAAAGGGATTAAGAAAAAGTATATAAATCCAACAATCCAAGGAGCAGTAAACAGAAGACCTGTAAGCGAACTTCTGCGCTCATTTGTCATTTTAATGCGTTTCAACCTTTTCCCCCCTCAGAACACAAAAATCCATTGCATCTACGGTAACTCCGTCTAATTCAAATGGGTTATCGCCATAATTTACAAGAATTGAAATACCACCGTTATAATCGGTTTTATAGACATTTTCCGCAATTTTACTATGCGTTAAAATTTCTCTGTCAGAGACCTGTTCAAGCGCTTTAGACACGGTTTTTCCGTATTCTGTAATTTCTTCTAACCAATTGTCAGTGCTTATGGCAGAAAGTTCTTCATAGCCATCATTAATAATTTCGGAATAATCAAATCCACCTAATGAATATGTAAGACTACTGCCTGTTTCTATTGCCTTTAACAACGCATATTTACTGTCTGCCGCTGTATTCATAACAGGCGACGAATACGAAACCAAACCGTGCAAAACAATTTGATAAAAAGGTACCGTTTCATCCTCAATATCAAAGTCACTGCTTTCTGTAGGCACGCCAATAATAGCATCGGCATACTTTGCCGCGTAAATATGAGGTGCATCAAGCATTAAAGAAATATCCTCAGCCTTGAAATTATTTAATATATCTTCAAATTTCTGCATTGTCTTATTAGCAAGGCAAATATCGTTGCCGAAATCTGAATAAAGCATATTACCAAGCGTAGAAACAGAAAGTTTATTTAAGCCTGTTTTCTTACAGGATTGTAAGAATTTCTCTGCTGAATTTACAATATTCTGCGGCTTTAATGCGTATCTTGTAAGCCCATCTGACATAGATATACCCGTGCTTATATCGTATTCATAAAACTGTCCGTTTTTCTGACATACATCCTGAGCCACATTATCAGGCTTAAATAGCGAAAAGGACGGTTTTTTAAAAAACACAAAATCCTCTTCCGGATAAATACTTACGCTCTTTTTTTCAGCATATTCCATAAGTTCTAAAAGACCTTTTTTGCCACCAATAGAAGATGCAACATTTAATTTTTCGGGTACCTTTTTGTTATAAAGACCATCCTTAGAAATACCCTTATAACGAATATTAATATCCTTTATACCGTTTTGATTTAAGGTATCAATAATTTCCTTTAATTCATCGCAGGTAGTAAGTTCTTTATTTACTGTTATCGGAAAGCCTAAAATATTTTTAGTTACAAGCACACTGCCGTAAACATCCAAATAAACTGGCACCGAATCACCCTGCGTTTTAACTTTAAAATTCTCGGTTTCTTTTAAATATTCCCTATATTCGCAAGCCATATCGCTGTATGTACCGTTATCATTCGCAAGCGGAATATAAAGCACTGAAAAATTTTCATCCGATATTTTTTTCTTAGAAACAAAGGTGACATCAAGCGGATACCATGTTTTTGAAAGCATCTGCACTACAGAAGATTTTCTATATGTAAACTGGGGATAAATACAGTTATAAGCGATATTGCCGCCACTTACAAAGGAATACATTCTGCAAACAGAGGCACCGTCCTCAATTATTGCCAAAGCCGACTGCTCTTGCTTTTTTATTCCAAAAACCGCCATATAAGCCTTATCGGTATTCACAACATTGCTTGTAACATTCATAAGACCGTCGGTTGAATAAATATCCTGCTGATAATTGCTTGTGCTCTTGCCGTTATTAAAATTTATAATTGATCCGCTGCCGTCAGGCACTAAGAAATATCCTTCCTCAGCAGAGCCACCCGCTCCCCAATACGGCAGTAAGTCAATTTTTGTGATTAAATTATCCTTCTCTTCAATCTCGGTAGTGAGTATTTCGGCTTTCATTCCCTTTTCGTTAAGGCTGTAAAGAACAGGAATTGTAAATTCTTCTGATTTAAAGCAATACTCTATTCTGATAGCATTTTTTTCAATTTTAACTGTTACACCGTTTTTATTTGTAGAAGAAGCAAAACTGGTAGAAAGTTTTTCAGCCTCACCGTCTGCAAGATAGGTTACTATCAACTGCGAATTCATCTTCATTTTATTAATGCCTTTTACCTGCGTCTGAGCATCTCTGTCAGCAGGATTGCTGTACCATACTTTCCCGCTTGATTTCACGGTAAGATTTACAGCACCGCTTTTCTCCGCAGTAAGAATAAATTTTTTATTCTCAACCGACAGTGCTAAAGCAGATACATTTTCTGCCGTATTTTCCACAGCCGTAGCATTAATAGCAAACATACAGAAAACTATGGAAAGGGATAGGATTATACAAAGTATTTTAAGTTTTTTCACAAATTTTCTCCTTCCCTTCTACATAGCCGAATGCATAATAATTTCATCAATTATAGCGGTCACAAACGATGTTATTCTGTTAAACAAACTAATCACAAGCACTAAAAGGAATACTACAATAGCCATACCAAAAACTGTTGCAAGTAATGAAACTATTACCTTTTTTAGTTCGTATTCGTGCAGAACGCTAAGACCTCTTAATAACAGTACAAGTGCCCATATAACGCAAATTATATTTATAATTGCTAAGAATGTTCCCTCTTGCAGAGTAAAGACATAACTTAACGCCACCCAGATATAATTTGATAAAATAATCGGTAAAAGCGCGTATGAAGAATATATCCATATATTCTTCATTGTACCTTTTCCTTCAAAAAGTGTACACAAAGCCCAGTTTATAACAACAAAAGTAGCAAATAGCCCTATTGTAGAAAGTGCCTGAACGAATATATTAAAATCCGCCTTATCCTTTATATGCTCATTAAACAGAAAAGCAGATTGCTGACGTTTAAGCACACTGGACATAAACCACAAAGCCAGAATTATAATAGAAGCCGTAAACGATGTTTGCTTTGACCATTTAAGGTCATCAAAACCTTTACCCGGGTGTAAAGCGACATAAAACGGATACTGCCATTTTTTGTAATGCTTAATAGTATAATCCACTTTCTTTCGTTTCTTAGAAACATATCCCCAACTATAACCTGCAATAAGCAACATCACAACCAAAATCAGTATCCAAGTAAAGTTGCTCTGCAAAATATTTTTGCGGTATAGCGAAAAAGCATCGGAATAGCCTTCCTTATCCATACCAAGTTTAAAATATTCCATTGCCTCAGTATAATTCTTCTTACCCGCAAGTGCCTTACCTATTCCCACATACGCTATCTGCATATTTCCGTTTTTGCGGATTACAGAATTCCAATATTCCAAAGCCTTGTCATACTTACCGTCATTATAAAGCATAACAGCATTTCTGACATCGCTTCCGTACTCTGTATATCCGAATACAGTAACGGTTGCTTTTGCAGAATCAACTATATAAACATTATTTTCATCACTTTCTATTGCAGAGGGTGTAGCAAATGTACCTGTTTGGGAGCCGATATTTCCTGTTACAAAAAGAATTCTTCCGTCTGTTGCGGAATATTGAAAAATATGTCCGTACTGACTGTCAATAGCAGTAACAAATCCATTACCGTCAGCCGAAATATCCGCTATTCTTGTAACAATCGGTGTGGAGCCATCCCAAACCTCTGCCGTATCGCCGTAATTAATTCCGCTTTCCCAAATGTTGTCACCGTTAGGATTAAGTTTTTTAAGTTGGTCTACAGTTTCGGTTGTGTTACTGGTACAGGTATAAATAAAACCTTCACTGTCAATATCGAAATTATAGTACTCCTGAGGGATATTCTGCTCTATTCTTGACAACTGAGTTTTATTCATAAGTTGACGCCAAGCGTTTTCAATCAAAACCGTAACGGTTACAGCAACCTTATTTCCACCAAAAAAACAGTTAAACGAGCCGTCGGGATTATAAAGCAAAGCACCCTCATAATTACCAAGATTTATAACATAGTAAAAGCCATTTTTGTCTTTTAAAACCTTTTGGGGCTGAAACTGCAAACTTTCGTCGTATAAATCACTTTTAGGTTTTTCCAGAACAGTTACAGTGTTGCCTGCCTTATCAAGCACAACCACCCTTGCGTTTCCTGTATCGGATATGCAGATTTCGTTGTCACTAACAAACAATCCTTTGGGCTGTGCGAGTTGGCTTTCGTTTCCGTTAATTGTTATATTCTTAATTTCTTTTATAAATTTAAAATTCTTATTTGTTACAACAATGCGGTTATTACCACTGTCTGCAATATATATTTCTTCACCAAAGATACATATATCCTGCGGAGAATTAAACGCCCCACAACCGATATCGGTACCGCTAATGCTTTTCTCTGCAATACAAGCATCAGGTGACTGCTTTGGTTCTTCCTCTGAATAAGAGTATGTGCTTGTCGACTTAGCCGAAACGCTAAATCCGCTTAAAAGCATTAACGCAACAGTTAACACACAACACATACAGATATTTAATAATCTTTTCAAATCACAACACCTCCGCACTACTCTTTAATTCCGGAACTTGTCATAGTTTGAACAACATTGCTCTGAGTGAATATAAAGATTACTATAGGAGGTATCATCAGTAATACACTACCCGCGGTCGATGCGCCTGTTCGCTCAATACTTCCTGATAAAACCTGATTGATAGCATCCGGTAACATTTTAAGTTCTTCATTATAAATAGTACTACCGCCCGTTGTTGACCATATCGCCTGAAAGGAGAATATAAGCAATGTAAGCCACGCAGGCTTAACCGAGGGCATAATTATTTTCCAATAAATCGTAAAATGACTGGCACCGTCTATCTGAGCCGCTTCTATAAGTACGTGAGGAATTTGGTCCATAAACTGTTTCATAAGGAACAGCCCCATAGAAGACGGAAGCGCCGGCAAAATATATACCCAATATGTATTCACGATATTAAGTTCATTCATAATAATATATCTGGGTATTGCCAAAACAGTTGCATTAAAAAGCAAAGTTAAAACCACAAGTTGAAAAGTCCAACTGATACGCGTTTTAAAGCGTGACAGCGGATATGCCGCTGCAGAGGTAATTACAATCTGCCCAACAGTTATTATAACCGTTATAAAAATACTGTTAAACATATAACGGTCAAACGGAACCCATAAATTATTAATTAATCTGAAAAGCATTGTATAGTTAGTGGTAACGGGGCGCATTACATAAAACCGCGGAGGATATAAGAAAAGTTCCTCTATAGGCTTAAAGGACTGCATTACCGCATACACAAGTGGAAGCAACATAAACACACCAACCGCGCCAAGAACTATAGTTATTAAAAGATTTCCCCAAAAACTCCTTGTCTGCTTTCGTACACCCGTATGAGAACGCAGGCTTTTTATAGGGTTAAAATGTTTTTTTGGCACAAAAGCCTACCTCCTTAATCTGCTATTGCGGATAACACACGTGTTACCAAAGACTTAAACAGTACCATTATTAAGAATAAAAATACTGATATTGCACATGCATAGCCCATTTCATATCTTATAGTACCGTAGTCCATTATGTGAAGCACTATTGTGTGAGCCGCATAGTTTTTACTTGGATATCCTACCAAAGTCTGCGAAATTGCGCCTACTGAAAATGCGGTGGAAATCTGCATTACTGCACCAAACATCATTTGCGGTTTCATAATAGGCAGAGTTACATACCAAAGTTCTTGCCAACGGTTTTTTATGCCGTCAATAGCGCCTGCCTCATAAAGACTGTGATCAACCGACTGAAAACCCGCTATAAAAGACAGAAAACTAACACCAAGGCTTAACCAAAGTTGTACAATAATAATTACAGTAAGCATATAATCGGTATCGCTAAGCCACTGTATAGGCTCTAATATAAGTCCTGTTTTAAGCAATAAATTATTAATAAAACCGTAACGGTCACCGCTGAATATATACTGCCATATAAAATAAACATTTCCGGTTAATGCGGGTGCATAGAAAACAAAGGTTACAACCGCTCTCACCTTAGGCTGAAGTTCATTTATAAACCAAGCCAATATAAAGCATAAAATATAACTTGTAGGACCTGTTATTATAGCGAATTTCATAGTATTTGAAACCGCAATCCAAAAAACATCGTCCCCGAAAAACATCTGTACATAATTACTTAATCCTCGCCATTCGGGTGCTTCAAGCATATTGTAATATGTAAAACTTAAAATTATAGATATAACAACAGGAAGAACAACAAATATCGCGAATAATATCAAAAAAGGTGCGGCCAGCAAATATAACTGTTTATTTGCTTTCCAGTCCTTACAGGTGGCTTGCCAAAAACTCAACTCACCTTTTCCTCTCGAAAGAAGTTTCATTCTATCCCTCAATTCCAAATTCTTTAAACTTACGCTTAATTTCCAAGGTTGTTTCATAGGTCCATTTTTCAAGACTTTCTCTTGGATTTTTATTGTTCAAAACTACATCGTTAAATGCGTTGGCAAGATTTCGTGTAACATAATAGCCACCCGGAAGTTCAGATAATTCGGTTACATACTTTGCCTGTGATTTTAAAGCATCATACTCTTCCCTGCTCCAGTTCATATTTTCGAGCGCTTTTATATTAGCAGGTGTTTGCCTTGCGGAAATACCCATAACCGACTCCATATCAGTAGCATAACGTGATTGTGCACTTGTGCCCGTCCACCATTTTATAAACTGCCATGCCGCTGTCGGATTTTTGCTGTTTTTAAAGATTATTGATGCTGTTCCGGAAGCATTTATACTTCTATCAATACTGCCGTCAGCCTTTGAAGTCCCTGGTATTTGCACCATTTTCCACATACCGTCAATTTCAGGTGCAGTTACTTTTAAGGTATTATACATATTGTAATCGGCTATACCTATAGGCATTTCACCGGTTCTGAACAGGTTATTAAAACTGTATTCAAGCGAAAAGCCTTGTTGGGTATAAAACTTTGTCCAACGAAGAAAAGCATCATAGGCTTCGGGAGCATCCCAATTAGTATCGGTTTTGGATTCATTATAAAATTCCGCACCCTGTTGCATAAGCAATGCAGAAAATATACTTGTTCCCGCACTTGGAATTCCTACACGCATATTGTTTCTTTGTAAAATAGGCGCAATATTAAGAAATTCCTCCCACGTATCAGGACATTCAAGTCCCATTTCTTCAAAAATATCCGTACGATAGAACATCATAGGATATATCTGTGAATCAGGAATACCGTAACAACCGCCCATATAACAGTACGGTTCAAATGCAGTTGGATTGAAATCAGACTTAATTTCTTCAAAACCGTCTATTTTAGATAAATCTACAAGAGCATTTCTAATCGCCAAATTAACAGGTTGGTCACGCGCCACCATTATTGCGATATCAGGTCCGTTTTTGGCAAGCACTGCTTGAACAAGACTGGCACTCACAAGCCGTATATTAACTGCAATACCTGTATCAGCAGTAAATGAATCCGATGCCATATTTTTAAGTATTTGCGCCTGATCTCTACCTACTGTCAGCCAAACTGTTATTGATTCATTATTTTCGTCAACTATATTCTCAGTATACTCACCCGCAAAAGAAGCAATAAATCTTTTAACAGAAGCCGTGAGTTTTTCTATAATATTTGCTTCTGCACGGGGCAATTCTTCTTCAGGGCTCATTAAAGCAAACCAATCTATAGTAAGCGGCTGATATTTTAAATCAAGCAACCATGAAGAAAAACTGCTGACATTTGAACTAAAAGTGCCGAGTCGGTCACCGTCAACGATAGTATCAGGGTCACGGAGAATATCCTCAAGTTGTACTAAAAGGGTTTGAAGTGCCCCTGCATTCACCTGCTCCATACCGAGTATTTTTTCTAAATTACTCAATTCGGCTTCAAGTATTTCATAAGCATTTTCAATTATATCTGTCATATCCGAAATTTTTTCTGCAATATGATAATCGCGGTATTGGTCGGGTGAAGTACCCGTTATCGCTATTATTCTGCGATAAAGGCCCATAAGTTCTTCGGAAATCCCCTGCAAGCCCTCTATTATCTGAGAAATTTCACCTGTTACAACTTCAAGTTTAATTTCGTGCTTACCTTCGGTAAGATAGAATAAATACGGTTCATCACCGCCAAGAGCCGAAACTAACCAATCCTCACTGTAATTAAACTTAAGACTGTCTGCCTCCAAAAAAGGAACCTTTCCGTCTATATAAAGTCTTCTAGAAGAAAAATAACCCTTTATCAAATCTTGTCTGTAGCGAAGTGCTATTTTGTATAGTCCGTCTTTTGGAACATCAATAACCCAACTTATCCACTGTGACTGATATTTCCACGAGTTTCCGCCTATGCAGTTATAACGTATTTTGGTTGGAGAAAAAGGCACTGTCAAAGGGCTGATTTTATCGGTCTGTGCTCTTAGTGAATAATCTGATTTTTCGTGGGCATCCTCAGCCTGCACATACTTGATTTCGCTGTCTGATTCCTTTAAACCCTTTTCTTTATATTCTTTACTTACTTCTTTATATGTCGGTAATTCATCACTGCCTTTAAGCAGAATATAACTAATGGCTACAGGTTCGTTATTACTGATAAGTGTTAAGGTATGTGTGCCCTCAGTAATATAAAATTTATAAGCCGCATTTCTGTAATAACCTTTAGTGTCCCTGAAGCTTTGCACTGTCCACTCAGGGCTTTCCGAAATACTCGGGGTATATTCGTCACCGTTTTTATCGGTAAGTATTTCAGAATCGTCTCGCCAAATTCGGTCAAAGGAATTGGACTTTGCCTCATCAAAAGGAAAATCATCGTCAATCTTTATTCCCAAATCAATTGAAGAATTTCTTCCTGATAGTTGGTAATAACTAATATGTATTTCATAAAGCGCAGTTTCCAAAGCCGTAAATTGCCAACTAACCTCGCCCTCAGCGCTTTCCCATATAAGTGCATCGGCGATTTTTTCAATATTGCCCATTTTAACGGCGGCATTTTTATCTTCTGAAAATTCGGTTGCTGAAATTTTGATTTCTGTTTTAGCATCGGAAGTATTTGAATACTTTTCTATATATGATGAATACGCGGTATCGCCCAAATCAACAACCTCAGCGTCATGTATTTCATCTGCCGATACTGCAATTTGCGAACAAATAATATTGTTAGCAAAGCAACTAAGAAGCAGAACTATTATTATTAAAACTGAAAGGAATTTCTTTATTCTGAAAAGCATCAAAAATACCTCCTAATTTCTCTATTTTATATTATACCGCTAAGGCACTTTTAATTAAATATTACATTTTTTAGAAATCTTGCTGCTTTTTGCTTTATTTTGTTTTTTGGTGCATTTAAATGGAAAATTTGTTGAAATTATATGGAATTTTACCTATAATGTATTTAGATGATACACTTGGGATAATATACATATTTATAATTAGTTTAGGGGATTGATTAACATTGTTCAATATACTTATTGTTGATGACGATTTTCGAGACCGTTCAGGAATATGCAATGTGATAAAGAGAAAAAAATGGCCGCTCAAAACCTTTACTGCCGATTGCGGTACAGAGGCTGAAAAAATTCTAACCTCTCAAAAAATTGACATTATGATAACGGACATTAAAATGCCAGATATGTTAGGCACCGATCTTGCCGAAAAAGCAAAAAAAATACAACCAAATCTTAAAATAATCCTTGTAAGCGCTTATAAGGATTTTCATTATGCAAAAGCCGCAATTAAATTTGGTGCTATAAACTATCTGTTAAAGCCTTATTTGTTAGACGAACTCATCGCTTCTATAGACAATGTTGTAGAACTTTGCTTAAAAGAGAGCACAGAAAATCTTCCCCAACCGGATATCACACACCCTGTTACTGTGAACGATGATACTTTGTTAAGATTTCTTGCAGGAACTTCAAATATACCCGAGGAACAGATTAATTCTCTTATAACACCAAATGGACTTCGAATAATAATACTAAAAATTCTTAAAACCGAAGATGCATTTGATAATTCTAAGATATCTGCAGAAATAAAGAAAACATTTGATAAGCAAATAAAGATTGTAAATATGCCCAAAAAGCAGTATATCATTCTTGATCAGATTCCCGAGGCAAATATAAAACCCTATTTAGAAAATGCCGTGAATTTATTCCGCAACAAACATAAGACTGAAGTTTGTATAATATATAGCCCCATAATTACCTCCGCAGAGGAAATTGTAAAAGAATATCAAAACATTCAGCAAACGAGTGAATATTTCTTTTTTGCCAACAAAAGTATGATAATTTCTTCCGACGATGAATTCTTTAACAAAAAGGGTGATTCCTCACTATCTACCGACTTTTTGTTGGAAAAAATCGATTTGTTTATAAATATGGGGAATTTTGACGATTTCCTAATAACCTTAACCCAACTATTCACTCATTTAAGGCAAACCTCGCACTGTTCCCCACTGTATGTTAAATGCATTTCTGCTAACATAATCAACAAATTACTTAAAAACAGAAGTGATATAAGAAATCTTGAACAGGAAAAAATTGAGAAATTATTTGCAACCAATTCAATCGATGAAATTCTGCCCGTTTTCGAGTCTATCGTAGAAATTATATCCACCGAAAAGCAGGATAATTCCGCACACAGACTTATTGCAAAAACGCTCTCAATAATAGAGGCAGAATATATGAATAATATCTCTCTTGAATATGTTTCTGAGCGGATTTTTATTTCATCTTCATATTTGAGTCATCTTTTCAAAAAAGAAACTGGTCAAAATTTTATTGAATATCTCAGGGATTTCCGTTTAAAGAAAAGTTGCGAATTGCTAAAGAACACCAATTTGCGAATAACCGAAATTTGCAAAAAAATAGGATATGACAGTGCTTCATATTTTAACACTCTTTTCCGTCAGGTATACGGTATGACTCCCGCACAATACAGGGAGAAAGGAATACAAAATGTTGATAAGGAAAACTCTTCGCCGACTAACTAAATCCTTTTTTAATCTAAAATTCAAATATCAGCTTTTAAGCACATATTTAGCCCTTTCTTTAATACCCGTACTGGTTTTAGGAATATTTTCTTTCAACCAGTCTAACTCCTTATTGTCATCTTCAAAAGAAAAGGATATAAATTACTATTTTGAAAAGGCCTCATATACACTTGATGAAGTATTCAAAAACAGTGAGAATATTATAAATGATATAGCAAACAACGCTCAATTTAAAAAAATTTTCTATGCTGATTACGAAACTCCCGAAATGCTTCAGAACGATATAAGAGTTTATTTAGAGCCCTATCTTTATAACTTAAAAATTTTCAATCCTTTTATAAGGGAAATAACTTTTTATTCAAAACTTGGTATTACACCCTACCGAAGTGTAATTCACGATTATGATGAGTTGATTGTAAATACCAACAGCAAATCAAATATGACTTGGTATTATAACGGAAAATTTATTGTTTTAAAATATGACCTGATGAATAATAAAGAAGCAGTCGGCAGTATTTGCCTTTATATGTGGCCCAAGGTTTTAATGAAATCGGTAAATACCGAATTTATGAACTACAATATTCTGCTCACTACAGAGGATACAGATTACATTTACACTCATACCGTTTCTTTTGATAAAGAAAAACCCGATACAGAGCAATTAATAACCTTAAAGAATAATACGCTAAAACTCAACTCAAAAGAATATCTGACCCTTGGCACAAGCCTTGATAACGGATATCGGCTTTATGCATATATATTAAAAGACGAGGTTGTTGCAGGTAGTGGAGCAATACTTCGTTCTACATGGATTGCAATTCTTGTATGTCTTGTATTTATCGTAATTATTGATTTTATTTTTTCACTTTCTTTTACTAAACGCATTCATCTTCTAACCAAAAAAATTGAATATGCCAAAAAAGGTAATCTTAAAATTCCGCTTCATTCAGAAAACAGGGATGAAATTGGTACTCTTACAAACGATATCGGGGATATGATTAAAAAAATTGATAACCTTATCCAAACGGTATATGAAAGCGAAATAACCCAGAAAAAAGCCGAACTCAAAGCACTGCAAGCCCAGATTAATCCGCATTTTCTTTATAATACACTGCAAACTGTTAACTGGATTGCAATAGATAACGATGCCCCTGAAATCAGCGAATTAGTGGTTAATCTTTCGGATTTTTACCGTGCCACCCTTAACAAAAACAAGGAAACTGTTACTGTTGGCGATGAACTAAAAATGGTGGAGTGCTATTTTGGAATAGAAAAAATAGTTTTGGGTGACAGTTTTGATGTTGAATTTGATATTGAAGAAGGTATCAGCGACTATCAAACCATACATTTAATTCTTCAACCCTTGGCTGAAAATGCGATAGAACACGGTATGAGAAAGTTGCGCGACAAGCGCGGATATATAAGGATTTCTGTCAAGCGCGACGGTGATACATTAGTCTTTAATGTATCTGATAACGGTCTTGGAATTACAACAAACGCCCTTGATGACTTGGCTGCAGTTGAAAGCAAACGCGGCTTTGGTCTTAAAAATGTTGATGACCGAATAAAACTTCGCTACGGCAATAAATATGGCATCACCATTACATCGGCTAAAAACCCGACCACCTTTACAATTAAAACCCCGATTATCCGTTCAGAAAACAGCGAAAATTAAATACTATATACCAAAAGAGGCAGCCTCATTCTGAGGTTGCCTCTTTTGTGTTAAAAAGCAATTAATCTTATGCCTTTACATTAAAAAATATTTTTTCTTATAAGCACTAAATCGTCACCGTTAAAACTGCCATCACAGTTAACATCTGACTTAGCAGTTTCTTTAGCGGTGCTGTCAAGTGCTGTTAAACGCTTAACACGAACAAGGTCACGTACATCAACATAATAGTCAGTATTAGCATCACAATAATCGTAGAATGCTTTACTCCAAGTGTCAAGTGTTTCAATATATGCCTTATCATTTTCATTATCAAGGTTATTGTAGGCTGTAAGTGCATTCGCTCTCAGTGTTTCATCTGCAACGCCATCTTTATAAGTAACAGCATTTAATGCATCAATTACCGAAACCATCCCTGCCAAAGATTCAAGGTTTACACGCTTAATACCTAGTCCGCGCTTATAAAGTTGTATAAAGTTATTTGTAGTAGCAGTACCGTAATAAATATCATTTACATCCGCTAAAACTGCACCGTCTAATGTGATCAAAAGATTTGTACCGTACATCTTTATTTTAAGTTCTACCCAACGGTCAAGTATTGAACTACCGAAAATATTTGCATTGGTATATGCATACCAACCGTTTGTATTTTCAGCCTTTGCCTGCGCTACCGCACCTGCATTTGTTGAATAATATTTGATATAAACTTGTGTCGCATCCATTGTAATGGTAAAGCCACTACTACCCTTTCCGTTATCCATTCCCCTGAAATTAAACTGTGCTGCCCAAGTGGAAGTAGCAGAGGGTATATACATATCCATACTGAATTCCGAATCGGATAAATCATCTGAAAATGCTTTGATTTTTCCGTTCTGGCTGTGGTCGGTTGTTTCAAACATACCGCCTAATGTTTCGTTATACTGCCAAACCGTATTTTCCCAACCGGTATTAAATACATTTTTTGAACTTGAAGTAATTGTTGGATATGATGTAAGGGTTTCTCTTTCTACTAATTCTACAGTCTTATCTGTTATTTTCAGATTTCTTACATAAATATTACCCTGTGACTTCTGTAACTTAATTGTAAAGGCACCGGCTTCATAACTTGCCACATTTACAGAATACATTTCCAAATTATCGTAATAAACCTTTTCGGTTGTTCCGTCAAAAGTAATCTTTACTTTATGCCAGTTACCGTCATCAAGTTTTGCCTTGTAATATTTACTTCCTACATTAACAGAACTTGTATCATACACATATAGACAGTCGGTTATCAATAAATACTTATAACCTGTGGGTGAGGTTATATATGTTCCTCGTGTGCCACCTTCTATACCTGTTTGCTGTATTTCTGTTTCAAACTCATACTTACCTAAATTTTCTGCAAAAGTATATGTTCCCCAATCGTTTGTCTTACCTATTGAAGTTTTGCCTGTTTCACTATCATAATTTACAAGCATATTATTTATAAAACGATAATAAGTTGATGAGCCTTCAACTGTATATGTACCATAGGTTTCACCGTCAAGCGCGGCATCTATTAATGCATAGGTATCTGCAAGACTTCCCTCTGTAACCTTTAGGTCTGCAATGTAGGTTTCATAAGCACCGCTAAAATCAAGATAGAGTTTACCTGCTCTTGCCTTATCCTTTAATTCGGCAGAATACCAGAGTTTGCCGTTTTTGAAAATAGCAACCCTTTGCTGTACCATAACGATTTTGAAGGAGTTCCATTCGTCTCCGCCCTTCCACTCGTTATATGCCATATTATCTCTATTGCTGGTTTCGCCGTAACCTGCGAACATTATATCTGTTGCTCTGATATTTGCTGCAGAATAATAGTTAAGCGCAAAGGTGTACTTATTAAAGCCGTCATCACGCATTTTCAGGGCGAAATTAAGCGGGTCACCCGTTTCTTTTGCAACAGATACTGCCTTATACTTAAATTCTACTGCAAAGTTTTTAATGCTTTCACTAAGAACTAATTCTCCACAATTTATTACTTCAATTATTTCGGCACCGTTTTCGAGGCTTTCGCCTGTCGAGGCAAATAAAGTACCGTCAAACTCAGTCGATGTTCCTAAAACCTCATAAGTTGGATTGCCCTCTGCATTGGCTGTAAAACCTACGCAAAGTAATGAAAATACCATAATTACCGAAAGAACTGCCAAAATTGCCTTTTTAAAAATAGTTTTTTTCACTGTGGTCTCCTCCTAAAAAATTTGATTTTTTATGCCTTAAAGCAGAACGCTTATTTCTAAACGTTCTGCTAAAAATTAACCTATTATTTCTTTTCTAATAATTACCGCATCATTAGCATTATAGTTTCCGTCACAGTTAACATCTGACTTGGCGGTTTCTGTAGCAGTACTGTCAAGTGCAGATAAACGCTTAACACGAACAAGGTCACGTACATCAATATAACAGTCAGCATTTGCATCACCGTAATCATAATAAGCCTTTTCCCAAATCCCAAGACTTTCTATAAACTCACGAACATAGGAATTATCAATACTGTTATATACTGTAAGTGCATTTGCTCTGAGGGTCTCATCAGCAACACCGAGTTCATCGTAGGTTACTGCTTTAAGAGCAGTAACCGCATCGTTAAGACCTGCCAATGATTCAAGGTTTACCCGCTTCACACCAAGTCCGCGCTTATAAAGTTGTATAAAGTTATCTGTAGTAGCAGTACCGTAATAAATATCGTTTACATCCGCTAAAACTGCACCGTCTAATGTGATCAAAAGATTTGTACCGTACATCTTTATTTTAAGTTCTACCCAACGGTCAAGTATTGAACTACCGAAAATATTTGCATTGGTATATGCATACCAACCGTTTGTATTTTCAGCCTTTGCCTGCGCTACCGCACCTGCATTTGTTGAATAATATTTGATATAAACTTGTGTCGCATCCATTGTAATGGTAAAGCCACTACTACCCTTTCCGTTATCCATTCCCCTGAAATTAAACTGTGCTGCCCAAGTGGAAGTAGCAGAGGGTATATACATATCCATACTGAATTCCGAATCGGATAAATCATCTGAAAATGCTTTGATTTTTCCGTTCTGGCTGTGGTCGGTTGTTTCAAACATACCGCCTAATGTTTCGTTATACTGCCAAACCGTATTTTCCCAACCGGTATTAAATACATTTTTTGAACTTGAAGTAATTGTTGGATATGATGTAAGGGTTTCTCTTTCTACTAATTCTACAGTCTTATCTGTTATTTTCAGATTTCTTACATAAATATTACCCTGTGACTTCTGTAACTTAATTGTAAAGGCACCGGCTTCATAACTTGCCACATTTACAGAATACATTTCCAAATTATCGTAATAAACCTTTTCGGTTGTTCCGTCAAAAGTAATCTTTACTTTATGCCAGTTACCGTCATCAAGTTTTGCCTTGTAATATTTACTTCCTACATTAACAGAACTTGTATCATACACATATAGACAGTCGGTTATCAATAAATACTTATAACCTGTGGGTGAGGTTATATATGTTCCTCGTGTGCCACCTTCTATACCTGTTTGCTGTATTTCTGTTTCAAACTCATACTTACCTAAATTTTCTGCAAAAGTATATGTTCCCCAATCGTTTGTCTTACCTATTGAAGTTTTGCCTGTTTCACTATCATAATTTACAAGCATATTATTTATAAAACGATAATAAGTTGATGAGCCTTCAACTGTATATGTACCATAGGTTTCACCGTCAAGCGCGGCATCTATTAATGCATAGGTATCTGCAAGACTTCCCTCTGTAACCTTTAGGTCTGCAATGTAGGTTTCATAAGCACCGCTAAAATCAAGATAGAGTTTACCTGCTCTTGCCTTATCCTTTAATTCGGCAGAATACCAGAGTTTGCCGTTTTTGAAAATAGCAACCCTTTGCTGTACCATAACGATTTTGAAGGAGTTCCATTCGTCTCCGCCCTTCCACTCGTTATATGCCATATTATCTCTATTGCTGGTTTCGCCGTAACCTGCGAACATTATATCTGTTGCTCTGATATTTGCTGCAGAATAATAGTTAAGCGCAAAGGTGTACTTATTAAAGCCGTCATCACGCATTTTCAGGGCGAAATTAAGCGGGTCACCCGTTTCTTTTGCAACAGATACTGCCTTATACTTAAATTCTACTGCAAAGTTTTTAATGCTTTCGCTAAGAACCAATTCTCCACCGTTTATTACTTCAATTATTTCGGCACCGTTTTCAAGTGTATCGCCTGTTGCATTAAATATACTGCTATCAAACTGTATATCCGAATATATAAGTCTTATAACTTCGCCGGCATTTACTGTGAAAATATTATCTGTAACAACGGCATCTGCAGTTTTTATCCATTCATCAGTTACATCATCATAATAGCCAACTTCTGCGGATAAAAGTTCTTTATCGGCAGTTACTGCCATCGTGCAATCATTCTTAACCGACATTAAAACATATTCACCGTATCCTGCTTTAAAAGCCATTGCTAATTTCTCACCCTCTGTATTATCGTTGAGGGTGACAGAAATCTCACCTGCAGTTTTGGTTTCACCATTGGCAGTAAAATGTACAAAATCCGCATTACTTACAGCCACAGCAACCTGTGAATAGGCTTTATTAAGGGTGTCATTAAAACTTCTGATATTTGATGTATAGATTTTTTCTACCCAATCCTTGTAACTGCGGTCATATTCAGCACTAAGGCCAAGTTCAGCACCACTAAAATATTTAAGGGCAGTAATGCTAACTTCGCCCGTATATTCTGCACTGCTTATGCCGTAAAAAGAAAGCGAACTGTTGGAAACGCTTACAGCATTATTAATTTCAAGTTTCTTTTCGCCGTCTAATTCCACCCACATTTTTGAAGCGTTTGCAACCAAGCGGACAGATACCCTATTGGTGAAATCATATTCTACTGAACCAATTTCGGTAGAACGCCAGTTATCGTCATTAAACTTATGCAAACTAAGTTTGTTATTATAGATATGTATGCGGTAACCCTCAGAATGACCTACAATACCTGCTTCCGCATTTGCAGAAACATCCTTTGAACGAATGCGAAGTTGCAAATTGTCACTACCGGTCATTAAAGCATCTAATTTTACATTAAAATCGAAAACAAAGTTTTGTTTTGTAGTAACAGTTGCATATTTTGTTCCGGTGCTTACAACGCTGTTCAGAACATCGCCGTTTGCAGTATATGCGCCGCTGTTTACAAGTGCTTCACTGATTGCTTCTGCCGATTTGATTTCACCGCTTGCCTGCTCATAAAGACCTCCGCCCGTACGGTCAGAACGGTGGCAGTAAATCATATTACCTATACCCTCTTCAAGCATTAACGCGGTGTTAACCGAACTATCATACGCGGCAGAACTTTCCGCAAGGTGTGTAAGGTTGCCATCAATCTTAGTAAGAGAAGATATAATATTATCGCTTGCAATTGTACTGTCATCCCACACGGTATCATAACAATCCACACCTATTATATCTATACCGCCAAGAGCCAACAAATCATCATAATCATCAGTATAATTGTTGTATCCATCGGTAGCGTTTCCAAGTCCTACCCTACCTGCATCAGAAAAATTAACACGTGTCACACAGTTATAGGCACTATTATGAATAATGTTGCCCAAAGTGCTGAGTTGAGCAAAAACTTCATCACGCTGACCGAAAGCCCAACAATATTTATCATGTTTTTCTTTTGTGCTCCACCAATCGTCAAGTGTAACGGTTGCGCCGCTTTCAGTAGTAGCCTTAGGTAACCAATAATCGCCGCCTTGGTCAACCTCATTGTTAACCTGAATCATAACACAACGGTTTTCGGTATCGCGTTCTGCGATATATTCCATCATTGCGGCAAGTGCTTCCTGCTCGGCTTTCATTGTATCGGTATCGCTAAAATCCATATATGAAGAAAGCGTATCTGTAGCACTGTAACCATTTACCTTGTAGGATACATTTCCGTTTTCGTCAGTTACAGTTTCAATATCATATTCAATTTTGGGAAGTCTTGAATAAACATTTGGATTATCAAGTATATATGCAGGTGATGTGCCGTAGCCTGTACCGCATACATTTGTACCAAACCAAAGCCACTGAACAGTCAAATCATATTTATATATGTATTCGTACATTTTTTCGAGATAGTTAAAATTATAAACACGGCTATTAAGTTTGCCTGTTTCAATATAACTCCAATTAACAGGTATTGCTACGGTTTTAAAACCATCCTCTGCTACCTGCTTGAAATTTTCTTCAATCCAATCCCAATCAGCCTCATTGCTTTCGGGATAAAGAACAATCTTATCGGCATACTGCCAATCAAGGCGCATCTGTATACCGTACATAAGATATGGCACTCCGTTATGCTCAATATAAGTTCTGTCACCCTTGGTAACTACCTCAGATACAGTTCTTGTATTTACTGCCTTAGTAGCATTTACCGTAACCGCACCTGTAAACAATGCAGATAGCAACAATGAAACAGATAAAACTAATGCTGCTGTTTTTTTGAAAATATTCCTCAAAACAATTTCCTCCTTAAAGTTTTAATGAAATTTAAAATGTATATAAAAAATCCACAATATAATTTTAATATATCGCGGACTTTTTGTATATATTTAATTTTTGCTATTTGTATCTCATTTTTGTTCAATCTGTTTTGTGCAAATGCTAAAATTAACATTAATACACCTAATCTTGACTATAATGGTCATAGTCGAAATAGTGTAAATCAATACTATTTCGACACCAAATTTAATTTTGCTTAAGCCGATAAAATCAGCTTATCGAAACACTTTTTAGCGTTTCGATATTCTATAATCATTATAAATTCGACTATAAAAAGATTGCATTCCAAACCATTTTTAACTCTTTTATCTGCCCATTAATCTTGACAAGTTTCGCGAAGGCCCTTTGTCAATAATTGGGGTAATGAGCCATAGTGAATAAAAACCACT
>CAZNTP010000005.1:0-36793 GCA_964575985.1 uncultured Ruminococcus sp.
TGTTACCGCCGCCGTGCTCTGCGTGAAGAATAAGTGCAATATCAAGCACCCTTGCCTCAAGCTCGGTATATTTACCGTCAAGACGAAGCATATAAAGTATATTTTCTGCGGTAGAAAGCTTTGGGTCGGGGTCGTGAATAAAAAAGCTATTAGTTTGCTTAGTTCCGTAATTATATGCGTGGTAGCCGTATACCGCCAACTGCGGAAAACGGGCTATAAGCTGTAAACACTGCCTTAAAACATTGGGAATACTTGTGTCATCAGGGTTAGAATCATAAGGATAAAGCGACAGCACACTTCTTGCCAGCGAATTCATCAAATCGGTCGATGATGCCTTTAATATAATATCCCTTATAAAATTGTTTGGAAGCGGTCTGTAGGAAAAAAGCACCTTTTTAAAATCTTCAAGCTCAGTTTCTGTAGGCAACTGACCGAAGATAAGAAGATAAATTACCTCTTCAAAGCCAAAACGGTTATCCCTTTGCATACCGCCTACTAAATCCTCAACCCTGTAACCGCGGTAATAAAGCTCACCCTCACAGGGTGTTTCAACACCGTCTATATTCTTTTTTGAAATAATGTCGGATATTTCGGTAAGGCCTGTAAGCACACCCTTACCGTTAAGGTCGCGAAGACCGCGGTTTACCTTGTGCTCTATATATAACTGAGGGTCTATTCTGCTGTTATTAACACACTTTTCTGATAGAATTGCCACCTCGGGTGTTATTGCGTTAGTATTACTGATAAATTTTTTCATTTGTGCCTCTCTTTTATGTTTTGATATATTATACCATTTTTTCCATTTACTTTCAAGCATATCACTGTTTTTTAAATATTTCTTAATATTTATGACATAATAATCACGGTGATAATATGTCGGGACAGATTAGTGACTATAATAATACTTATCTTTCGGGAAATTTAGAGCAAGACATCGCCCTTTTTAAAGAAATTTTTAAAAAGGATGTCATACTTCGCGTAAAAAGAATTAATTCTAGTAAAATTCCGCTTAAATGCGCCCTTGTTTATATGGACGGTATGGTAGACACTGAGCAGGTAAACGATGCTATAATCGAGCCTATTCTTACAGCCTCTGATATAAACAAGACCGCCTCTATTGCAGAACATCTTGAAACCGCGGTGCTTTTCGCCCGAGATGTTAAGCGAAATACCAATATTGCAAAAATACTTGAGGGTATACTCTACGGCGAAGCACTGCTTCTTATTGACGGAAGTCCCGAAGCCCTTACCGCCGATGTTAAGGGCTGGCGCACAAGGGGGATTAGCGAGCCTGAGGACGAACGTATTCTGCAAGGACCTCGTGAGGGCTTTGAGGAGGCGGCGCTACTTAATATTGCAATGCTGAGGCGAAAGCTTCAAACACCCGATCTTTGTGTTGAAATGCTGCGCCTTGGCAGAAGAACAAACACCCTTGTTTTTGTATGCTATCTCGGCACGCTTGCAAACCAGAAAACAATAGCCGAAATAAAGAAAAGAATGGGTGAAATTGATATTGACGGCATACTCGACTCCAACTATATTACCGAGCAAATAAGGGATAGCCGCTATTCCCCCTTTAAAACAACAGGCAGTACAGAGCGACCCGATATTGTTGCCGCCCGTCTGTTAGAAGGCAGAATTGCGATTATTGTTGACGGCTCACCCGTAGTGGTAACAATCCCCTATCTTTTTTCGGAAAACTTTCAGTCGGATGAGGATTATTATATAAACTTTCTTGTAAGCAGTGTGGGCAGAATCGTGCGCTACATCTGTTTTTTTCTGAGCATTAGTCTGCCCGCGATTTTCATTGCTATTTCGGTGTTCCACCGCGAGCTGCTACCGACCTCGCTTGCAATCGCAATAGCCGAGCTTCGCGCAGGGGTGCCCTTTTCGCCCCTTACCGAATGTATAATTTTAATCTTTATTTTCGAGGTGCTACGGGAAACGGGTATCAGAATGCCGCAAAGCCTCGGTCACGCGCTTAGCATTGTAGGTGGCTTAGTAGTAGGTCAGGCGGCGGTGGATTCAAGGATTATAAGCGCCCCTATTCTTATAGTAATAGCATTAAGCGGTATTTCGGGGCTTATGGTACCACGTCTTAAAGGTGCAGTTTTTTATTTAAGAATTATATTGGTACTGCTTAGCGCATTTTTTGGTCTTTACGGCTATATTGCAGGCATCTCGGTAGTTTTAATGCACATACTGTCCCTACATTCCTTTGGGACTGACTACACCGTATCACTCAGAAAAATTAATTTTCAAAGCCTTAAAGACACCATTTTCCGCGCCGAGTGGAGAAGTATGCACCGCCGTCCCCTTTTTAACCAAAATAAAATTCGTATGGAGGTTAAGCCCAAATGCAAAAAATAGCCTCTTTACTTTTAAGCCTGCTGATTCTTTTATCTCTTTGCGGTTGTAATCTGGGGGCGGTAGACACCGAAAAAGGCTTGGAATTTTTAATTTCGGCCATAGGCTTTGACCAAAAGGGCAATGAATTTTCGGTTTATTTGGAAACCGTTACGGTTAATTCCGAGGATTCTATGTCAGAAAAAAAGCTAAACCTTATAAGCGGAAGCGGTAAAAACTTGGCAGAGGCAGTAGCCGATGCCACCCAAAAAAGCGTGCGTCCATTTATGTTCAGTCACTGTGCGGCGGCAATTATAGGAAAGGGCGTTAGCGAAAAAGGATTTAGAAATATTTGTACCTTTCTATACGAAAAGGATGAAATAAACCTCTCCCTTCGCTTTATATACACCGATAACGCTAAGACTTTGCTTTCCTGTGACACCGTAGCCTCTGTCGCGGTGGGATATGACCTTACCGATGCGCTCGAAAGGCAAAGCAGCTACAGCGGAATTAAGTATAATAACCGCTTTTACGAGGTTGAGGCGGCGCGACGGGAAGCTATAAATGTTTTCTCTCTGCCGCGCTTTAAAGTAGACGGAAAAGAATACGAAAACGATGGTTTAACCGTATTTAAAAACGACCAGCCTGTAATGGACCTTAACCACGAGCAAGCCTTTGCATATTCCTTAGTAACCGACAATCAAAAAAAGGGAAATGTTTTATTAAACAATAAGACCTTTACCCTTAAAAAAGCAAAGGTAAAACAAGAATTTGAGCTTCAGAACAGGCTTTCTATAGCACTGTCACTCAATGTTACTCTTGAGGGTGACGGCAATATGAAAAGTAGAATTGCTAAAACTGTAAACGAGCTTTTTATCACTTCTAAGCTTTACAGTGCCGATATTTTTATGTTTGGAAACGAAATTCGCAAAAAGGAGCTAGATATTTGGGAACGCACCGAGCACAATTATTCTACAATATATAAAAACTCTGTATTGGCGGTGACGGTAAAATGAAAAAGGCAACAGTTTTCCGCTCTCATTCTTCGGCGCTTGCCGCGCTTTTTGTTTTAGGTAACGGTGTGATTGTTTTTCCAAAAGCCGATGCCGACGAATACACCTTTTTAGCCTATCTTTTATGTACGGCTATGGCGTTTTTGTTGTATCCTATCTTAATTCCGCTTATAAATAAGGTTTATGGCTTTAAATCGGGGGAAACCACCAAGAGCTATAAAAAAGCCTTACTTGTAATTTTGTATTTTATAACTGCTGCCGCCAGCTTTTTCTCTGCCGTATCGGCATTTGTGGATTTCTCGCTTTTTGTATCAGAGCTTATTTTAAGTGACCTGCCCGTAGCCTTTTCATTTTTTGTTTTTCTTTTAATTGTTGTGTTTTTTGTCCTTCACCGCCAAGAAGTCTTTTTAAAATTTTCCCTTTTGGCTTTCACCTTTACGGCAGTGGTGATTATATTTTTCTTTATAGCTTCAATAGGTGACTATAAATTAGACAGTATTTTTATTTTCTCTCTGCCCGATTTTAAAACCCTTTTTACTCAAATTAAGGAATACCTTTTTAATCCTATGCTATCGGTCCTGTTAATTGCAGTTTATGAGGTTTTTGTTTTCGGGAGGGTGCGAAAAAGCGTATCGTTTTGGGGTTTGGGATTAGGTTTTGGGCTACTGGGTATTTGTATCTTAAATTCCGTTCTGCTTTTCGGCACACACCTTGCCGCCATTCTGGATTTTCCTTATGCCTCGGCGATAAGCACCGTCACAATAGGGCGACTTTTCACCCGACTTGACGGCTTTTCCTATTTTGTATATTTTGCGGCATGTATTACAAAAATTACTGTTTGTCTCTTTTTAATCAAAGCTTTGTTTCAAAAATCGCGCTCCCTTTTTATAAATTCTACTAAAAATAGAGAATTCAGCTCTCTGTAAGGCATCAAAACGATTGACAAAAGCATCCTTTTAGTGTAATATACAATTGATTAGGTATATTGTGAATTCGGTATGGTCCAAATGCCGAAATTAAGCCTAAATTTTTTTCTACTAAAAGGAGATGGTTTTGTGGACGACAGTCCGGCGGGGAGTATTATTCTCTTCGTGCTGCTGATTTTTTGCAGCGCTTATTTCTCAGGCACAGAAATTTCATTGGCATCGGTTAACCGAATTCATATGATGAGCAGAGCCGACAAGGGTATTAAGAGCGCCAAACGAGTGCTTAAAATACTAGATAATTTTGACGAGGCTCTGTCAGTTTTGCTTATAGGCAATAATCTTGTGAATATCGGTTGCGCAACCTTGGCCACGGTAATAGTCGCCAGTTCATTTGGCGAGAAGTGGGTGTCACTCACTACAGTTATTACCACCGTTGTTATTTTTCTTTTTGGTGAAATGCTTCCAAAAACCTTTGCACATTCCTGCAATGAGCGTTTCGCTGAAGCGGTTTCGGGCTCACTGCTTGTTTTAATGAAGCTTTTAAAACCACTGTCCCTCTTTTTCACAGCGCTTTCGGCATCGGTTTCTAAGCCCTTTAAAAAGCACACCGAAAATCAAGTCACTATGACCGAGGATGAGCTTAACGACATTGTTGAGAACATCTCCTCTGAGGACGATTTTGATGAAGACACTGCGGGTCTTGTAAAATCCGCTTTGCGTTTCTCTAATTCTACCGCCGCGGATGTTATGGTGCCTTGGGAAGACGTAGAAAAAATCAATACAGTTTATAAAACCCCTCAGATACTTGAGATTGTTAAAAGCTCGGTCCACTCGAGAATTCCTGTTGTTGACCGAAACGGCAATCTTAAAGGAATTTTACAAATGCGTAAATTCCTTAAAGCTTATATGAAGCTTAACCACAGTGTTATACTTGCAAGTATTGTGGACTATCCTTATTTTGTAAGTGCCGATGACCCGATTGACGAGGTGCTTACAGAGCTTAGTAACCATAGAAGAAACCTTGCTGTTGTAAAGGATAACGAGGGCAAAATTGCAGGTATTTTAACCGTTGAGGACATTTTGGAGGAGCTTGTCGGCGAAATCTATGACGAGGACGACATAGGAGGTGCCGACGATGAATGAAACATTTAGAATAATTGCAATTTTTCTTCTTATTTTAGTTTCGGCATTCTTTTCTGCAACAGAAATTGCCTATGCCAGTGTAAATTCGGCAAGGCTTAAATCAAAAAGGCAGGAAAAAGACAGTCTGGCACTGTCACTTGCGGCTAAAATCGTAGACGACTATGATAATACATTAAGTGCGATACTTGTGGGTAACAACCTTGCAAATAACGCCTCGAGTGCTATTGCAACCCTTATTGTTATGGACTTGAAGTTGCCTTCGTGGACCGCCACTATCGGTATGACACTTTTAGTCCTTACCTTTGGCGAAATTATCCCTAAGGTTTTGGCTAAACAGCTGGCAGAAAGGTTTTGCGTTATCACATCCATTCCGATTTACAGTCTTTCTATAATACTAAAGCCTGTTTCATGGCTTATATTGGGTATCATAAAGCTTTCTTCACTTTTGTGGAAAGGAAGTATAGCAGATACCGACTCGGTTTCTGAAGATGATTTTGAAAATATTATCGAAATCGTTGAGGACGAGGGCGTACTTGATGAGGAGCAGTGCGACCTTTTGCAGAATGCACTTGAATTTGACGAGGTTTTAGCCTACGAGATTATAACTCCGCGTGTTGATATGGAAGCCCTTGATATACGCGACCCTTATGAAATCAACCTTAAAAAATTAGGCGAGACCACCTATTCGCGTCTTCCTGTATACGAGGATACGCCCGACAATATTATAGGTATACTTCACCTTAACCATTTTTATAAAGAGCTGGTTGATAACGAACGTGTCAATATACGAGAGCTATTGCTTCCCGTAACACAGGTGCACAAAACAATGCCCCTGCCCGATGTTCTTGAAAAAATGAAGGAACGCAAAACCCATATGGTTGTAGTTCTTGACGAGTACGGCGGCACGATGGGTATTCTCACTATGGAGGATGTTCTCGAACAGCTCGTTGGCGAAATTTTTGACGAGGGTGACGAAATCGAGCGTGAATTCGTCTGTATAGACGATACTCATTTCGAAGCCGACGGCGATATGCGAATTTACGACTTCTTTGATGAGTTTGATATTGACATCGAAGAAGACGAGGATTTCGAGCTTGACAACGCAACCCTTGGCGGTTGGGTTATCACTATGCTTGACGGCGAGGCTGAGGAGGGCGACTCCTTTATATTTGAAAATCTTGTGCTTACCGTTAAGAAGACAGACGGCAAGCGAATTGAAAAGCTGATAATAGAAGAAATTATCACTTCCGAGACGGGAGAGGAGGACGATTAATATGAAAAAGGTGAAATTATTATTTCAGGGTGACAGCATTACAGATGCAGGTCGCGATTATAGCGACATTCACAACCTAGGTAACGGCTACCCAAAATATGCCGCGAAATTTTTAGAGGAAAAATTTCCCGATGTAGAGTTTGAATTTGTTGACCTTGGAATCAGCGGAAACCAGACCAAAGATTTGGTGGCAAGACTAGAGAAAGATTTTATTGACATTAAGCCCGATGTTGTGTCTATTCTTATAGGCATTAATGACGTTTGGCACCATGCCGCAGAAAAGGATTGGATACCCGACGAGGTTTTCGAGGAGCGTTATCGCACAGTTCTTACCGCTATAAAGGAAAAGACCGGTGCTAAAATAATGATGATTGAGCCTTTCCTTATTCCTGTAGAGGATAAGCTTTTCTTCCGTGAGGACCTTTATAAGAAGATTGAAATCGAGAGAAAGCTCGCCCGCGAGTTTGCCGATGTTTATATGGCTCTTGACGGTCTTCTCGCTTCCGCCTACACTAATGACGACCCGCTTTCCTTTGCGGCTGACGGCGTTCACCCCACAGCCAAGGGCGCAGAATACATAGGCAAGCTTTATGCCGATTATATTGCAGAATTAATTTAATTTTTTAGCTGCCGTTTTTTCGGCAGCTTTTAAATAATCAATAGGAGGACACTCAGATGGAACAAAATCGTAAATGGGGCAGAGTTACAATCCCTACAGATGTAGACGTTATCCCCGAAACCTTAGAAATAATGAAGCGCCTTGGCGCCGATGCTGTACGCGACTGCGACGGCACCGATTTCCCACAAGAACTCAGAGAAGTGGACGCTAAAATTTATTCTACATATTATACCACCCGTAAGGATAATGCCTGGGCAAAGGCTAATCCCGACGAGATACAGCAGTGCTACCTCATGACCGGCTTTGTTACCGCTACAGGCGATACTTTGAGCATTAAGCTTATGAAGGGTATCAGCGACGAGCTTATGGCTGTAAATGAGCGTGATGACTGTAAGCGCTGGTGGGAGGTTATTGACCGTACTACAGGCGAGGTTGTAAGCACTGCCGATTGGGATTACAACAAAGAGACCGGTTGTGTTGATATTAAAAACACAAAGTCCTTCCACGAATATACCGTAAGCTTTTTGGCATACATCATCTGGGACCCCGTACATATGTATAATGCGGTTACTAACGATTGGAAAGATTTCGAACATCAAATCACCTTTGACGTTCGCCAGCCGAAAACCCGCAAGTTTACAATGGAGAGACTTCGCAAATTTGTAGCGGACCACCCCTATGTAAACGTTATACGCTATACTACATTCTTCCATCAGTTTACCCTTGTTTTCGACGAACTAAAGCGTGAAAAATTTGTTGATTGGTATGGCTATTCAGCTTCAGTTTCGCCCTATATTTTAGAGCAGTTTGAAAAAGAGGTTGGCTATAAGTTCCGTCCCGAATTTATAATCGACCAGGGCTATCATAACAACCAGTACCGCATACCCACTAAGGAATATAAGGATTTCCAAGCTTTCCAGCGCAGAGAGGTAGCAAAGCTTGTTAAGGAAATGGTAGACCTCACCCACGAGCTTGGCAAAGAGGCTATGATGTTCCTCGGCGACCACTGGATTGGCACCGAGCCTTTTATGGACGAGTTCAAGTCTATAGGTCTTGATGCGGTTGTTGGCTCTGTAGGTAACGGCTCAACACTTCGCCTTATTTCCGATATTCCTGGTGTCAAGTACACTGAGGGACGTTTCCTGCCCTACTTCTTCCCCGATGTTTTCCACGAGGGCGGCGACCCTGTAAAAGAGGCTAAGGAAAACTGGGTTACGGCTAGACGTGCTATTCTCCGTAAGCCTGTTGACCGTATCGGCTACGGCGGATATTTAAAATTAGCTCTTCAGTTCCCCGAATTTATCGATTATATCGAGTCTGTATGTAACGAATTCAGAGAGCTTTATGAAAACGTAAAGGGCACAACTCCTTATTGTATTAAGACGGTAGCGGTGCTTAACTCTTGGGGTAAAATGCGCGCTTGGGGATGCCACATGGTGCACCACGCACTTTACTACAAGCAAAACTATTCTTATGCAGGTATTATAGAAGCCCTTTCGGGTGCGCCCTTTGATGTTAAGTTTATAAGCTTTGACGATATCAGAGAAAATCCCGATATCTTAAAGGATATTGATGTTATCATCAACGTTGGTGATGCTGATACAGCACACACAGGCGGCAGTGAGTGGGAAGACCCCGCTATCACAGCGGCAATCCGCGGTTTTGTTCATAATGGCGGCGGCTTTATCGGTGTTGGTGAGCCTACAGGTCACCAGTATCAAGGTCACTTCCTGCAGTTAGCTAACCTTTTGGGTGTTGAAAAGGAAACAGGCTTTACCCTTAACTATGACAAGTACAATTGGGAGCAAAAGCAAGGCCACTTTATCCTTGCAGACTGCACCAAGGATGTTGACTTCGGCGAGGGTAAGAAGAACATCTATGCATTCGAGGGCACCGATATTCTCGTAGAGCGCGAGAAAGAGGTACAAATGGCTGCAAATTCCTTTGGTGACGGTCGCTCGGTTTACATTTCGGGACTGCCCTATTCATTCGAGAACAGCCGTATTCTTTACCGCGCTATTCTTTGGGCTTCTCACGGTGAAGCCGACCTTAACAAGTGGTTCTCCGAGAACTTCAATGTTGAGGTTCACGCATTTATCAAAAACGGTAAATACTGCGTAGTTAATAACACCTACGAGCCTCAGGACACCGTTGTTCACACCGAAAACGGTAACAGCTTCCCGCTTCACTTAGAAGCAAACGAAATTAAGTGGTATAACATTTAATTTTAAAATCATATACACGAAAAGCCAATTTGCAGTTTAGCAGATTGGCTTTTTAATTTTCCTTGATTTTTCTTTGATTTAATGGTAAACTAAATTTACCACACAAATCAAATAAAGGTGTATTGCAAGGGAATGTTTTTTGTTTCGGCAAAAATGCATTCTCCGTTTGTGCATTCCTTGTGATATGCCAAAAGATTTGTGTGGTAGCAATCTGGAGTTATGCGTTTTTCGGTGCGTAGCTTCGGTTGCGCACTTTTTTATTTAGGAGGGAAAATTAAAATGCCGGAAAACAAAACACCTGACTACAAGCAGATGTATTTAACGCTTTTAAATGAGGTTGAAAATACAATACAAAAGCTTATAAGCGTTCAAAAAGCCTGTGAAGAAATATACATAGACACTGCAGACAGCAAATAAAATTTGTAAACTTAAAAGGGGCTTCTCACTAAAAAAGTGAGGTGGCCCCTTTTGATTTTATTCCTTAGCTCTGAATTTAATTTTATAAATACCGTAGCCCTTGTCATTTTCGGCAAGCTTAATATCAAAGGTGAATTCCATTCCGCCAGACCTGACTATGCCCGTGGCCTTTATATGCTCTCCGCTAACGGTGGCTTCCGTATCCTCAAATTCTTCGGTTTCGCACTCCTCAAGCTTAAAATCACCAAAGAACTCGACACCGCTATCCTTTTCCAAAAGGGCAAAATAGCTTGAAATCTCATCCGAGGTAACCAAACATTCGGGATGCATAAGTGCTACCGCATCCTCAAAGCGTTGCTCCTCTATACAAAGGATAAACTCCTTTGCGGTTTTTTTATTTCTATCGCCGCATCCGCAAAGAAAAACCAGTGACAATGCAAGAAATATTGCAAAAACTTTTTTCATATTGAAACCTCTTTATGTAGATAGTGTTTTTAATATATTAACACACTTTTTTAGATTTTGCAATTACTCTGCCGCCAGTTTTTTAAGACGAACTAAATCGACAACATCTATACTGCCGTTATCGGTAATGTCACCGTCGGACATACGGATATCTCCGTGACCTAACAAATAGCTTCTAAGCACCCCAAGGTCAGTAGCGTTTATCAGGTCATCGCCTGTTATATCGCCTATAATTTTGAATATTGCGTTGAATTTTAAAGAGCCTGAGGGCTTAGTGAAGCTGTATTCCCCGTCCTTAACATTATATTCCTTAAGCTCACCGTTTTGCCAAACCTGTAAAACCGAAAGCTTAGCCCCAGTGTTAGCCTTTACAATAAGCTTAACTGCACTACCGTCCTCGGCGGCGCCGCTGCAAAGGGTTGTATAAAGAAGTCCGTTATGATTATAATCGGTTGTAAGAAGCTTGCTTTCTAATTCTTGGGCATCGTCCTTAATATCAAGGTTGAAATCGCAAATCCTGCCCTTTTCGCTCATCCAAATACCGACCTCGCCCGCACCGTAAAGGGTGTTGGCATTGTCATAGCCAAATTGGCTTGTGGCACTTGGTGTGCGTTTTGTAGAGATATCATAGCTAAGTGTTGGTGAGGTGGCGGCAACATTGCCGTCATCATCCAAAATCTCGAAATAGGTGCTGAGGTTATTTCCATTTATACTTGCATACAGCTTTAATTTTGTGTTAGCCGCCGCAAGTAGAGAGGTTTCGGCTTCGGGAAGATAGGAATTAAGAGTGTCGGTATCGTAAAGCCTTTTTAGGTGGTAGTAATAGGCAGGCGTACCGTCGGCAGTTCTCGTCCATTTATAAATCATAAGGTGAAGTCTGCCCTTGTTGATATTGTCACCGTTTCTGGCAACTACAGCGCCGTATCCCTCTAAGCTGTTGCGCCCACTGCCAACAGTATCGGCACGCAAAATTATACCGCCCTTTAAATAACCGTCACTTCCTATTTCAAAGGTGACATCTGCATCAAGGTCAGCCGCAAAAACATCCTTTAGCATCAACTTTTTGCCTGTTGCCTCGGTTGCAACAAAGGAATTATTGTCATATAAAAGGGTATTATTCGTGCTTGAATCAAATACCGTAAAATCAGCATCATTTATGCTGTAATCACGCTCCTTTTCGGTATAGAATTCCACACCGCTTACAGAGACCTCGGTGCTACCGTGATTAAAAATTCCGAATCCGCCCGTAGCATAATAATCTGAATACGAGCCCGAAGTCTTTGTTAAATCAAACTCATAGGTAGATGTAAGTGAGCGGTCAGTAGGATTGGTTAGTGTTACGGTAAGTAGGCTACCCTCGGCTTCGGCTTCCATAATAAGTGTTGCGCCCGAGGCGTGTTCACCGCCTAAAACGGTAGTGTCTGTATAGGTCTTCATATTGCCGAGGTTTTGGAACTTCACTCCGCTCGAATTTGTGCCGTAACGGGTTAACTGTAACGAAATTTGCCCGTCGGGAGAACTGTCCTTTTTAACCAATTTTACTACATAGCCGCTATACCCCGGCGAGCCCTTAACCGAGCCTTGCGCCCTCAAAGCAAAGCCCACCTGATTATCACCTGTAGGCGCTGTAGTAAATATAGCACGTGCCCTTAAATAATCTGTTTTTATAAGCTCGCTGGTTTTAGTAATGCTTATATTGCTAAAGGTATGTGTTCCGTGGCTTATGAGCGCTATTGAGCCTGTGGGGTAATAGTCGGGTTCTTTTTCCGATTCGGTTTCTATAAGAGGCGCTTCCTTGGCATTTATTATAACCTTGCCGCTCTCATCCTTTAAAAGCGCATAGAATTTATCCTCGTTTACGTATAATTCAAGGGTGAATTCAAGGTCAAGCTCGTTTTCAGAAAGCCCCTTATAGCTTCCTGCTACATAAGAATAAACATTTGCGCCACCCGTGCAATAGCGGTAAACTATCTCTACAGTTGACAGATTGGTAGTCTGCCTTCTCACAAAAACAGAATAACCCGAGGTGTTAAAATAGTTGGTTTCAAAATCCGCATCCTGCAAATGAAAACCGAAACCGCCCTGAATAGCTCCCGTAGACGAATTGCCCGAAACCTTGACCGATGCCGAAAACGAGGTCATATCCTCAGTGTCATTAAGCAAGGCTTTTCCCGTAGAAGCTGTTTTTACAGTTTTATTTGTACTGTCAAACTCTGCGCTGTAGCTTCCCGAAGAATATAGGGTGTAATTTCCCACATTATACAAATCTTCAAGCTCAACCGATGCCGTTTTATCGGTCGCAAGTATGGTTGAGGTAGACGACGGCAGTGTGAAGACACCGTCCGTATCTGTAATTTCCCGATTTTTATGATTTAATGCGGTATAATTGCTAAGCGTTCTGTAATCGGTAGCGTTGTCGGTGTCAGCATAGCCGACCACAATTGCGCCTATGATATGGGTATCGGCATCGATATTTGTACCGATATTGTAATATACCATTAATTTTCCGTTAGCGTATAAAAGGCTGGCTGATTTTGAAAATTCATTATCCTTTTTTTGCTGTGGACCGTCGGCAATTTCTGTAAAATAACTACTCACATTGGCATTGTTATTGGTGTCGGCAAAGCCCGAAATATCGGCAAAGCTATCATAGGTTATAGCTTCCTTTGATACTGCTACCTGCGTTCCTATTCTATAAGAAACCCTGTCGGGTATAATACCGCTGTAGCAGTCGGTAGTCTGGTAGGAAATAGCCACTCTGCCGTCGGGCAATGTAATTATGTAGGGCGCGGCGCAAACCGCCTTTTCACTGCTTGAAGCCGCCGATGATTCCAAAACCTTATTAGGTGTTGCCACAATTACGGGGTGAGTCCAATTCATACCGTCCTTCGATAGTGACATTTTTATAACAAAGGTATTCGAGGAGTTTGCTGTTCTGGTAGATTCAAACACCATAGCATACGAGCCGTCCTGTAGCTCGGTTACCACGCTCATACCGTCTCGCGAGAGGTGGTCTATTCCGTTTTGAGCAATCTGAGGCGCCGAAAAAGTTTCGGTTTCCTCATTCCAGACACAGTACATTATGTGTTGGTAGCTTAAATTATTGGGTGTATATGTATCTGCATAATAAACAAAAAGCTTGCCATTTATATAGTATGGGTCGGGCTCCCAGAGACCATAGTCAGACGAGGTGGAGTCAATAGCCTTTTCCTTGGTGCATTCAACCATAACCTTAGGCTCACTCCAGCTAACACCGCCATCATCGCTTATCTGATAGCAAATAGAGGCATAGTAAAAGCTCCAGGGTTTAGCATTAGGCTCGCCCGTATATGTATTATAGCGGTAAAACGCCATCAGCTTGCCGTCCGTCGTTTCTATAAAGTTAGGATTTTGCGCTTCAAGTCTGCCTCTGCCGTAGGGGTTCTCCTCGTCAACAAAGGGCGAATTTTCAAGCTCGCTGTCGGTAGCGTTAGCTATCAACAGGGTCTCTTTCTCAAAGGTTATTCCACCGTCGTAGCTTTTAGCAAAATAATTTCCACTGCCCGAGCGATAATAAACCGCTCCTACATAGCCGTCACTTAAAAGCTTTGTTCTTATACCTCTTACATTAGCGCTCGCTTTAAAAACCGTAGTAGTTCCCGACCAGCTATAATCTGCTAAATCGGTGTTCTCTTCGGCTAAAACCGTAGGCATAAATACAAAGGTGCTTAATATAATTGAAAGTGTCAAAAATATCGCGATGAAACGTTTCATAAATTTGGCTCCAATTTTAATATTATATCTCAACTATTTTATGATACCAATTTTAAAAATCAAGTGCAATTGTTTCGTACAGGTTTAATAGTATTAACACACTTTATAAAACAAAAAATCGGTTTGCCCGACAAAAAATCGACAAACCGTTATATATTGTTATTCTACAAGTGTAAATTCGGCAGGTGCGGCCTCATCACAGCGGTCGCTTTGAGTGTTTATGTAAATCACAAAGTCTTGCGTTGCCCTTTGGGCTTGGTGCGATATTGATGCCACATTAACCCTAATTAAAAATTTATCGGTTATATTTCCCTTTAAATCCTTATAAAATCCTATCCGTTCATAAAAAACAGGCTTACCGTTATAACGTAATCTGCTCAGATATAAATATTGATTATACACCGATGAAGCTTTTATCGGATTTTCGGGGGAATAGCCGTATTCCTTTTTATCCGGCAAATCTATTCCGCAACGGCTATAGTACTCTATTAATTCCAACCTATCCCAAAACGGCAATTTTTATCACCCCCGTAAAAATTATATCTGTATTACAGATAAAAGTCAATATCTGTAATACAGATACGGCATAATATTAGGGGTGATGTTATGCAATTTAAAAATCTCAAGAATATAAGAGAAGACCGCGATATAAAGCAAAAAGAAATCGCAAATTTTTTAAATGTTTCCCAAAACACCTACTCACAGTATGAAACGGGTGTTATTTCCCTCACGGCAGAGGTATTAATAAAAATCGCAGATTATTATAATGTAAGTATTGACTTTCTGCTAGACCGTACAGATAATCCAAACCCGTATAAATAGTAAAAAGAGTGCGAAGAAAATTCTTTGAAATTCTTCGCACTCTTTTTTACTCCTCAATAAAATCAAGACAGCTTCTCTCGGCTGTAAAGGGTCGGACCTTTGTGTCGGCAACCTCTACATGCTTTGGATGAACAGCATAAGCCTTTAGCGCCTCTTCACTTTCGAATACCGAATACAACATAACATCGGCATTGGATGAGGGTAAGCTTTCGGTCTGCACCTTAATTTCTACAAGACCGTCAATAACACCCTTTAAGGCTTCAAGACCGTCCTTAATGCCGCGCTTTACCTCTGCAGTGTTATTTTCTTTCCTCAATTTCCAAAGAATAATATGCTTAACCATAATATCAATCCTTTTAACTTTTTTAAAATTATATCAAAATAAATATTTGCTGTCAAGTTGAGGGTAAACCAAAACCACCGATAACGGTGGTTTTGATTTTAAGATTATTTAGTTTTCTTGGGTTTCCTTTTTACCCTTTATACCAAAGCCGATTACTCCGCCGCCACTTACAAAGAGAAGCGCAAACCATAAACCGAGATTTGTGCTGTCGCCCGTTTTGGGACTTTCGGGGATTTCTTCAGGAACCGGCTCGGGAGCGGGTTCGGGTGTAGGCTCAGGAGTTGGTGTAAAGGTGTTTGTAAATACCTTTATATAAAATTTAGAATATTTTCTTAAAAAATAATAGAATTACAAGAAAATATATCTAAACCTTTTGTTCTATTGGGGGACAACCTTTTCATATATTTAGGGTAGAAAGTTTTTTAGTCGGGGTGATAGCTTGGATAACAATATGCGTTTTTCTGCCGCGCTTTACGGTGTGGGTGAGAGAATAAGGGGAATTTTAGAGGCTCTGCCTCAGACGGTTAAAAATAATGCCGAGGAAATAAGGCTTCGTGTTGGGCTACCGATAGCGCTTACAGTAAACGGCGATACCGTTTTTGTAGAAGGAGGCGGCAAAATAAGCTTTAGCCTTAAAGACGATTTGCCGCTTTCTTCAAGACGGGATGTTGAGGAAAGCTTTCGCCTTTTGTGCGGAAATTCTGCCTATGCTCACGGAGAAGAAATCAAAGAGGGCTACATAATAATGAAAAACGGCAACCGTGCAGGAATTTGCGGCACGGTTACCGAGAGCGGTTTTATTAAGGATGTGACCTCTGTAAATATTCGGATTGCGCATGAGGTTTTTGGCGCGGCAAACCAGATTGCAAATCAGTTTTCGGGCGAGAGCATTTTAATTGCAGGACCCCCGGGCAGCGGCAAAACCACCGTTCTGAGAGACCTTATAAGACAGCTTTCAGGCGGAACACGCGGCAAATACTACAGAACTGCTGTTATAGACAGCCGCGGCGAAATTTCGGGCAGTATTAAAGGGGACGACGGTAACGATTTGGGCGCTGTTACCGATATTTTGCTAACCGCTAACAAGGCAAAGGGAATTGAAACGGCGCTAAGAACAATGTTCCCTGAAATTATAGCCTTTGATGAAATCGGCACTGCCGAAGAATTAAGGGCTTTGAGTGAGAGTATGTTTTCGGGGGTTTCGGTTATAACTACCGCCCACATAGGCTCACGCGAGGAACTGCTTTGCCGAAATATTACACGTTCCCTAATAACCGACGGCATAATTACTAAAATCGCCCTACTGCCTACACTTCACGGCGGCAGTATGCAGATTTTTTCTGCAAAGGAGTTGTTCGGCCGTGTGGCTGTTTAAAATCTTAGGCCTGCTTTTTCTGTTTACAGTATGCACAGTGTTGGGATTTATAAAGTCCGAAGCCCTTAAAAAGCGGACGATGGCACTCAGCGTTTTTATAAAAGCGCTGTCACAAATAGCCGAGCTTGTGCGCATAGGCACTTATGAGCTTGACGAGCTTTGCCGCCTTTGTTTTGAAAACTCGTTTGTGACTATGGAAAACGGAAGACCTAAAATTTTATGTGAGCATCTTTTACCTGCCGACAAAGAGCTACTTGACGAATATTTTAAAGGCTTTGGCATAACCGATACCGAAAGCGAATATAAACGCACAAGGCTTTATATATCTATGTTAGAACAGCAACATTCCTCTGCGGCAGAGCTTTACTCAAAGCAGGGCGGGCTTTACCGCTCGGTAGGGCTTATGGGCGGACTTATTATATGTATATTTTTTATGTAGGTGAAATTAATGGATGTTGATTTTATTTTTAAAATTGCCGCAATAGGCATTATTGTAACGGTTCTTAATCAGGTGCTTATACGCTCCGGCCGAGAGGAGCAGGCAATGCTTACTACTCTTGCAGGGCTTGTGGTGGTGCTTCTTATGGTGGTTAACGCTGTGGCAGAGCTTTTTACCACCGTAAAAAGCCTTTTTGGACTATGAACGCTGAGCTAATACGGATATTGGCAATCTGTTTAGTGGGGGCGGCGCTTTGTGTTGTGGTAAAACCCAAGGCGGCAGAGTATTCATTGCTAATATCTGTTGCGGCAGGGGTGGCAATAAGCCTTATTATAATTTTAATTATAGCCCCCGCTATTAAAAGCTTTAACGGTTTACTTAGTAGCTACGGAATGGAAACCGAATATTTCGGTGTGGCGGTAAAGGCGCTGGGAATAGGCTATCTTACAAGCTTTATTGCCGATGCTTGCAGGGATAGCGGACAGCAAGGCCTTGCCGCAAAGGCAGAGTTTGCAGGCAAGTGCGCAATTTTTATACTGTCGTTACCGCTTTTAAACTCGGTGCTTGAAACGGCGGTGGGTTTTATAAAATGATTAAAAGAATTTTTTGTTTTTTAGGTTTTATTTTACTCCTGTCGCCCTCGGTCTGCGCCGCAGAAAAAGAGGCAGAGGATTTTTATTACAGTCAATATAAGGATTCGGGTGCCGAGGAGCTCGAAAACTACCTGCCCGAAGAAACCAAGGAATTTTTAGACCAAAATGACATTAACCCACTTAATCCCGAATGGACTAACGCCATAGAGCCCCAAAATGTTTTTTCACATATATGGAGTTTTTTAAAATCAGGCGCTAAGGGACCGATTGCGGCGGGGGCGGTAATTTTAAGCCTTACCCTTATAAGCGCGGCTTTGGGCGGTATGGATGTAAAGGGCGTGACGGCGGTATCCTCTGGTTATGCGGTAGCACTCTCTGTCGTAGCGGCAATAGCCGCACCCGTTTTCTCGGTTATAAGCGCGGGTATTGGCGCGCTTCAAGGGTGCGCCACCTTTATGACCGCCTTTGTACCCGTTTTTGCGGTGATTGTTACGGCAACGGGCGCGGCGGCAACCTCGCTTTCTATGAGCGGACTGCTTTTGGGCGCTTGTCAGGCGGTAAATCTTGTTGCCGATTTTGTAATAATGCCCCTTATGAGCGGTTATCTTGCAATAAGCATTGCATCGAGTGTTTCGCCCCTTATTGAAAGGGCAGGCATAGCCGACGGTATTAAAAAAATATGCTATTGGATAATGTCCCTTTTAACCACCGTGTTTTTGGGAATTTTAAGTATCCAAACCGCCGTCAGCGCCTCTGCAGATACGCTGTCCCTTAAAACCGCAAAGTTTATTATAGGCTCGTCGGTGCCGATAGCTGGCACCGCTCTCTCAGAAGCGCTTACTACCGTTACCGCTTCTATGGGAATACTTAAAACCACCGTCGGTATTTACGGGGTTATTGCCTGTGCGGTGCTTTTTTTGCCCCTGCTTGCAGAATTACTGCTCTGGCGCATTTCCTTTAATTTAACGGCGACTATATCCGAGCTTTTATCGGTGCCTAAAATAACCGTTATTTTAAGAAGCGCCGATACGGTCTTTTCGGTGCTGATAGGAATAATCTTGCTCACCGCCGCTCTGTTTATAATTTCGCTTGGGGTGGTGTTAAACGTAGGATGAATTATGTATCGGCATTTTTAATTTCTTTTTGCGCCGCCGCGGTTTTTATAGGCGCGCTTTATATGCTTTGTCCCGATGGGGCAATGTCCAAACCCGTAAAATATCTCCTGAGCCTTGTGTTTCTGTTAAGCGTTATATCAGTAGCAGGAATAACGGTTAAAAATGTAGATTTAGAGCTTGATTTTTCATCCCCAAAAGCTATAGATGCCGCCGCCTTAGAAATCAGTAGCGCCGAATATGTTTATTCCTTCGCTTTAAACAGCGCAGGGATAGAATTTTCGCGAATTGAAATTTTTACGGATAAAAGCGACGATAGTAGCATAAGTATTAATAAGGTTATAATATATTCGGGGTGCGAGCGGCAGAAAATAATTGATGCTTTAGGGGAAGCTACAAAAAATATAGAGGTTGAAGTTATTAATGAATGAAATAAAAGAAAAAATTTTATGGGGGCTAAAATCTCCGAAAATTTTAATAATCGGCGGTCTTATAGGCATTTTTCTGATATTTTTGTCATCCCTTGGCGGTAATACCGACGAAGCCGCGCCAAAAACTGTAGGGGAAACCTTTTCTGCCGAGCAGTACCGTGCAGAACTCGAAGCGGATATTGCCGATTTGGTAAAGGAAATAAGCGGTAGTAGGGCGGTTTCGGTTGTAGTAACCCTTGAAAACGGCATAAAATATTCCTATGCCGATACTCGCGAGGAAGCCGTGACCGACAAAACCGATGAAACCGACACCGAACTTAAACAGAACTACATAACGGTTAAAAATGCCGACGGCGGCGAGGAGGCGCTACTCGTTACAGCAAGTATGCCCGACATCAGAGGTGTTGCCATTGTCTGCGAGGGCGGTGACCGCGAGGTTATAGCCGAAAAAATTATGAACACCGTTACGGCGGCGCTCAATATAACTAAAAAAAGAGTATATATTTGTGGGAGGAATGAAGGATGAAAAAAGGTAAGGTTTTTGGAAAGGGGCAAATAACGGTGGCCGTTATGCTATTGGCTTTGGGCGGCGCTATTTGGCTTAATACAAAATATTTGCCGAGTGACACCAAATATTTAGGCGAGGCTTCTTATGTAAGCGGTACTCTAGATGAGGACAACACCGTAGAAACCGCCGCCAAGGCAGAGAGCAGTAAGGATTATTTCGAAACTGCCAAAAAGGACCGCGAGCAAGCGCGCGAGGATGCGGCAGAGGCAATAGAAGAGCTACTCGACAGCAAAAATTTATCCGCAGAGGATAAAAAATCGGCACTCGCTAAAATAGAGGCCTTTGGCGCTAACATTGAAAAAGAAAGTAACATTGAAGCTCTGCTTAAAGCCAAAGGCTTTGATAAGGCTTTAGCAATAATAGGCGACAGCGGTATCAGTATTGTTGTAAAGTCGGAGGGGCTTACCTCTCAGCAAACACTTCAAATACAGGATATTGTAATGGGAGAAACCGATATTCCGCTAAGCAATATAAAAATTATTCCCGTTACAAAATAAAAAGTGTTGAGTTATTTGAAAAATGTGGTATACTTATATTGTAGCTAGTTCTACAATATAAGTATTTTTTTGTAAGTCAAATAAAAATGGAGGTTATCCGTATGAATAATAAATCAACAGAGCTTTCGGTAAATACCGAGGTTGTAGAAAAAATGGCAGAAATCGCCGCAATGGAAATTGACGGTGTGGCAGGACTTTCTAAAAAGGCTATTGACCTTAAGGGCGCAGTAAAATCCAAAACCGCATTTAAGGGTGTTAAGGTTGAGAGCGTTAACGGCGCTATTAAGATTAACGCTTACATTTCTTTAAAGCAGGGCGTTAATATTAAGGATGTTGCTGAAAAGGTTCAGGCAAACATAAAAGAGAAAATCCAGACCATGACCGGCACCGCAGTAACTCAGGTTAATATTAATGTTGCTGACGTTGAGTTCGAAACACCTGCTCAAGCAGAAGCTTAAATAAAAAACATAGCCAACCGAAAAAATCTTCGGTTGGCTTATTTTTTTGTCGGTATTTTTATAATGGTTATATTGTTCCGCGGTAGTAAAGTCCTCGAGTGTGCTTAGTATCGGGAGAAAGACCTTTTTTATAGGCATTTATCACTTCTGCTGTGCGTTCCTTACTTTCCCTTGTGAAATAAAGAACGGTAAAGTCAAATCCGCTAAGCTCTGACTTTCGGTCACCAAGCCACAAGGGTACACTGTTTAAAAGCTCGCTATAGCCCATTCGGCAACGAATTGGGAATTCTACACCCAAACGGTCGGTAATAACGCCGTTTTTGTCACACTTCCCACAGGAAATACCGTTCTTTAAGGGGCAGTTTTTAAATAGCATAAGGGGTATATTGCCGTAGGCTATTATTCCCTTTGGTATTGTTCTGCAAATAGCGCTACTGTCCTTAATTGCTTCTTCGGCAGAAATTACCGCCGCCGAAATTCCTAAAAGCTCTGCCGTTTTTAAGGCCTCGCTGTTAGCAATATTAAGCCCTGTATCCGCAATTACCTGGAACCCCTCACTCTTTGCAAGCTCTACTGCGGCTAAATTACCGCAAAGGGCGGCCGTAAAGCCCTTTTGCTTAAAAAGCCTTAATCTTTCGGCTATCTTTTCTTCGCTTATTATTCCTCTTGGAATATCGGCAATAAGGGGTAAATCGGTCTTAAAATCGGGCTCGTTTTCTAAGGGGAAAATAATGGCGGAAATACCGCTTATATCTTGGGGTATTTGGTCTTTGTTTTCAAACCGCACAACAATTTTTGGCGAAATACTTTTTGTGGGTTGCGTTTTTTGGGGTGTGTATGTCGCATCCTGCAATTCCCTATTTACTTCGGCTCTTTTAAGATTTAGTTTTTCGGTAGCCTGCCGTCTTAAAGAATTAAGCTCGCTTGCCGATACAAAAAGCCCGCTATGTAGCGAAATGTCGGTATCGGTAGCAAAATAAGGTGTAGAGCCTAATTTGTTAATACTTTTTTCGGCATCCTCTGTATTCAAAGGCTTTTTTTGTGCTATAGTAGGTATTTCGCCCTCAACCGTTACGGTATTTTCACCGTCACCAAGGGTTATTTTTATAGGCTTATCCTTTAAAATTTCTGCATTTATTTTAATAGGCACGTTTTTCCTCTCGTTGCGGTATAGCTCGTGCAAGAGAGGGAATGCCTTATCTGCAGAGAGCACATCGTCCTTAGTTCTTATACCGAACATGGCTTTACCCAAAGCGTTTTTATAGTATCCGTCGGTAAAACCCGAACGCGAGAATACATTTTTAAGTGTATCCCCAAGCTCTGTCTCAACCCTACCGCTATCCAGCGCCTGTCGGCAGGCGGCAGTGGCGGCGGCTACATATTCGGGGCGCTTCATTCTGCCCTCAATTTTAAATGAGCGAACACCCATTTTATAAAGCTCGGTTATATATTCGAGCAGGGAAAGGTCCTTAAGGCTCAGGTCATAGCCTGTGCCGTTCGGTACCTTAAAGGGCAGTCGGCATGGACCTGCGCAAAGGCCTCGGTTGCCGCTTCGCGAGCCTAAAAATGCCGACATCAAGCACTGACCTGACATACACATACAAAGCGCGCCGTGAACAAAAACCTCTACAGTAATACCAAGTTCTTTCGCTTTCTTACAAAGCGCCTCTAATTCTGCTTTAGACATCTCTCTTGCGGCTACCACCTGAGTAAAGCCAAGGCTTTTAAGTAAGCTTAGTGCCGAGGGAGAATGTACCGACATCTGAGTCGATGCATGAAGCTTTAAACTGGGGATTTTTTCATGCAAAATGCGGGCAAGCCCTAAGTCCTGCACGATTATTCCGTCTATACCAAGGTTTTGGGCTGTAAGCGCCAACGAAAAAGCATCGCCCATTTCGTTGTCCTTAATTAGTATATTAAGGGTAAGATAAACTCTAACCCCTCTTATATGACAGTATTCTATTGCATTTTTTAGTTCTTCGCTGTCAAAATTTTCGGCATTTCTGCGTGCTGAAAATTCCTTTGCGCCGAGATATACCGCATCCGCGCCGCTTCGTACTGCGGCATGGAGCATTTCTCGGTTTCCTACGGGGGATAAAATTTCCCCAAATTCAATACTCTTCATAAATCTGTCCTTTTTAAATTCTCTAATTCAGTGTAACAGATAGTAGAGTTAATTTCAAGCAAATGAGAGATAAATTTGTTTGTAATTACTTTACTTTAAGACCTTAAGCGAGTATAATAATAGTAACTTTTAAAACAAAGGAGCAAAAGTTATGAAATATTTAGTTTTACTTTGTGACGGTATGGCTGATACCCACAATGAAAAATATTTAAACGGCAAAACGCCTATGGAAAAGGCTAATAAGCCTTATATGGACTCTTTGGCAAAAAAAGCAGAGGTTGGTATGTGCCGCACTGTAGCTGACGGTCTAAAGCCCGGAAGCGATGTTGCAAATCTGTCGGTGCTGGGTTACGACCCCTATGTTTGCTATACGGGCCGCTCACCCTTAGAGGCGGCATCAATCGGAGTTGACCTTAAAGATACCGATGTTGCGCTTCGTTGTAATATTGTAACACTTTCAGACGAAGAAAACTATAATGATAAAACTATGGTTGACTATTGCTCGGGTGATATTTCCACCGAAGAGGCGCACGAAATTATTAAAACTGTAGAAGAAAAATTAGGAAACGATATTTATAAATTCTACGGCGGTGTCAGCTACCGCCACTGCTTAGTGGTTGGGAATGGCACTACCGACCTTGGCGAGCTTACTCCCCCTCACGATATAAGCGGCAGAGTTGTTGGCGAATATTTGAGTAAAAGTGAGAACGCCGCCCCGTTAATCGAGCTTATGAAAAAAAGCTATGACATTTTAAAGGATCACCCCGTAAACCTGAAGCGCAGAGCCGAGGGCAAAAACGAGGCTAACTCTATCTGGCTTTGGGGCGAGGGCACAAAACCGATTTTGCAAAATTTTAAGGAGAAAAACGGTGTCAGCGCCGCAATTATAAGTGCAGTTGACCTGCTTAAAGGCATCGGTATTTGCGCCGAGGCTGAGACACCCGAGGTTACGGGCGCTACAGGTTACATAGATACCGATTTTGAAGCAAAAACCTATGCCGGTATAGAAGCCTTTAAAAATGGTACCGATTTAGTTTATCTTCACTTTGAAGCACCCGACGAATGCGGTCACAGAGGCGAAGCCGAAAACAAGGTTAAGGCAATTGAGATGATAGACAGCCGCTCGCTTAAAATTATGCTCGAGTATTTGGAAAACTGCGGCGACAGCTACCGTATTCTTATCATGCCCGACCACCCCACTCCGCTTGAGACTATGACCCACTCAAACAAGCCCGTTCCGTACTTAATTTATGACAGCAAAAAGGCACAAAACGGCGTAGAAAGCTTTACTGAAGACAGCGCCGCCCAAACCGGAAATTTTGTATCCCACGGGCCCGATATAATGAACAAGCTTTTAGAAAAACAGGACCTGCTGGGGAACTGAAAAAACACTCCAAAAAATGTTGTTATGTAAACTGTGATAACCGTAAAAGTTTTCCACATTATCCACTAAGTTATCCACCGTTTTTGAGGCTTGTCCTCATAAAATTTGGGTTTGAGGGGCTTTTTTCGGTGGAAAACTCTGTTGATAAGTTGGATAACTCACCCTTCATAAACCTTTAGATGCTGAATTTATGTAAATCAATTTTACAAATTTCGACATAAAATTTTTTTGTATATTCTAATGAAATTTACCCCGATTTTTATGCAAAAATCTCCCTTTTAATGAATTAAAAAATGAGGCAAAAAATGAAACGAACAAAATTAGCAGAAAGACTGCTCCCCGATTACACCAGAGGGGAGGAAATTTTCAATATGGTTTCCCACATTGTAGGCGCAGGAGCCGGTGTAATTATATGCGCACTATGTATTATAAAATCCTTTTTGAACCACGATGCGTATCAGATTGTCGGCTCATTTATATATGGCTTTTCAATGATAATTCTTTATACCGTATCGAGTGTATATCACGGCTTAAAGCCGCCGATTGCCAAAAAGGTGATGCAGGTAATAGACCATTGCTCAATCTTTATTTTAATTTCGGGCACCTACACTCCGATAGCCCTTACCTCTCTCAGAGAATACAGCGGTGCTCTCGGCTGGACAGTTTTCGGTGTTGTGTGGGGCATTTCGGCCTTGGGAATAACACTTAATGCAATAGATTTAAAGAAATATAATGTCTTTTCAATTATTTGTTATTTAGCGCAAGGCTGGTGCATTATTCTTACAGGAAAAGCCGCAATCAAAGCAATAGGCAATGAGGGCTTCTTCTGGCTGCTTGCAGGCGGTATTGCCTATACCGTGGGCGCCGTGCTTTACGGTATTGCGGGCAAGAAAACCGTAAGATATATGCATTCTGTCTTCCACATTTTTGTGGTTATAGGCTCGGTACTGCAGTTTGTTGCAATCTTTCTTTATGTATTGGTTTAAGCAGAGGAGGAACATCCGAACCCATTACGGTTTCGCTCGCCAGCCTAAAAAATCATCTATTTCAAAGGATGTGTAAACTATGAAAAAAATATTATCAAATGAGTATTCTAAGCTTCACGATGAGTCTTTGGATATCAGTTTTGAGCCTATACCGGCTCAATGCGAGCCAGCAGGACTTGAGTCAACCTTAGAGCCCGTTGAATTTCACGCCGCAGGATTAAAGCGTGAGGTTGAAATGGACGGAAACCTTGGCGACAGTGCTTGGGAAAATGCCGTTTTAATTCCCGAAATGCTCAATAGAGCAACTAAAGCACCTCTCGGACCTAAAACCGACGTCCGGGTTCTGTATTCGCCAACCGCTCTTTATATCGGTGCTGTAATGTATGAGCCCGATATGGAGCATCTTGTTGCTCAGTTTGACCAACACGATTTAGGCATTTATAGTGATGACTGCTTAGAGCTTGTAATTGACCTTACAGGCCGTCCAGGACTATATTATCATATAGTAGTTAATGCTCTTTGCTCAATTTATGATGCAAAAGACGGAAATAAAAGCTGGAACGGTGAAGGCTTCCTTGCAAAAAGCTCACGCCATGAGGATAAGTGGATTGTTGAATTAAAACTTCCTTATGCCGCTTTTGATAATGCCACCGCTCCCGAACCGGGCGAATTCTGGGCAATCCGTTTTGCCCGTGAACGACATCATAATCAGGACTGCGTTTCTATCCCAATGATTCAACCTATGTCTTCGCTTTCTGCAAGACAATTTCTCGGTAAACTCGTTTTTGACCCCGTTTCCGAAGGCGATATTGAGATGAGTTGTCCCGTTTCTACCTTTGATATGGGTACGAATAGCATCCCCGTTGAAATTAAAACAAGTGAGTCTGCTAACTTTGTGGTTCGTGCCCGTATTTACAATGCGGATAACGATATTATAAATGAAATTTCTCAAAAGGTAACTGCACCCCTGAAATTTGATTTTAAACTTCCTATCGAAACCGATACCGCCCTTCGCGCTGTTTTTAGTCTTCTAAGTGAGAGTGGGGAGTCTATCAATAGCTTTGTGCTTGACCGCGCATTTCCATTTGTTGCCCCCGGATTTGCACAGCTTGATACTGAATTAAGACATATAGAATTCGGTTGCGATGATATTCTCGGCATTTGCCATCCCGTTCATAGAGGAGCCGCAAAATCACTTAAAAGAATGAGAGAAGCTATCGCTGATTATACTGCAAAAATAAAGAATGCAATTGAAGCGGATAAAATAATTGAAAAATCGGTAACCGAAGAGTTTGCAGCTCTTCAAAATGGTTTCAAGGAATTCAAAAACCGATATAGCTACCTCGTTTGGCAAACTTCTCCGTGGGAAACAGGATCTCCCGATGCGCTCCCTCCTGCTAACTATTCTCCCGAATTTGAGCTTTCCTTTAAACAAGCTTCAAATGAGCGCGAAAGAGTTGCCCTTAACTTCTCGGGCTTGCTTCTTGACCGCCGCCTTGATTTAAGACTTGTGGCTTACGCTATCGATAATAGCGAAGTTTATGTTCCTCACGACCGCTTTGAAATCTATATGGAACCCTTCGTTGACCATAATGGACACTTAAATACTCAGCCCCTTATCAGGGTTCCCGGCAATATTATAACAATAACTCCCGGCTCGGCAGTAAGAGTTCATATTGTGTTTAATTCGCGTGATGTTAAGCCAGGCAATTATGATACCAAAATCGTAATTAAGCCGTTGTACGACTATAAAATTCCCAACCGTGATATTCCAGTTAATATGAAGGTCTGGAATTTCACCCTTCCAGAAACCAGAGATTGGCCTATGGACTGCTTCTTCTGGGGTCCTAACCGCCTTGATAATGATGAAGCCGCAATGCTCCGCCTGATGCACTCCCGCCATATTAACTGGGGTTGGACTGAAGGCATTCGTTATACCCATGGCTTAAAGGGAATGAGAGATATTCATCCGCTTCCCGAGGGTCAGCTTTATAATCCCGACCTTGTTGATAACGCTAACGAGGAGTTCTTTAAAACCGCAAAAGAACTCGGTATGCGCTTTATTTTCGGATGGGGCACCTGTCATAGTATGGAATGGCATTATCGTATGGAAGCTCGCCTTAAAAAGATGGGCTTCACAAATGAAGACTTTATTTATAAAGCTCATATACGCGATGAGTTTAAAAAGGTTCATATCTATGGTGACAAGTCAGATGTGGAAATCCGCGAGAAAATCCGCGAAGAGAAACCCGATTGGCTTCTCCAAGCCGTTTGGCTTTCGAGCCCACCACCCTCAGGCGCAACTTTAGCCGATATTGATGAAGCAAAGCTTACTGAAACTCATAAGAACTGGACACTCATCTCGGGTCTTTTAAACAGAAGTGATGAGCAAACAAAAGAATATCTTGATTATTTCAAGAGTCATGGATGCACAGTTTGGGCTTATGAATGTTCAACAACCATGCACACCCTTCCTGTTCTCAGTTATTACCGTTTCTTCCCGTGGTTTGGATATCAGAAAGGGGTTGACGGTGTTGCTATCTGGACAAATCTTTCTTCACGCGGTGAGGATGGACTTGACCACCGCGACGGATATGACGATGGTGCAACTGTTATAGATAGTAACCGCGGACCTATTCCCACCAAGCGCTTTGAGGCAGTTTCAAAGGGTCTTGAAGACGTTGCTTATATGTTCGAGCTCAAAAAGCAGCTAGAGCGCCTTGAAGGAAAAATTGATGAGGCAGAATATAAGCAGTATCTTGATTTAATAACTGTAAGGGTTTCCGAAATCATTAAAAACGATTGTCAAGAAGAGGTTGACGAGTGGAGAGATTTTGTCGGCAGCACTATTGATAAATTAAGCAGACTCTAAAAAAGTTAAAACAACATAAAGTGGCTGTCTCACTAAGAAAAAGTGAGGCAGCCCCTTTTTCGTTCTTTATAATAGGTTTTCAATAATACCAAATAGATATTTTTTATTTTGCATAATGCTTATATAAATCAATTTGTCCGTAAAAAGCGGGCCAACGCGCCGAATTACCCATAGTAACTACAATATATTCATTCTGGGTTGTATTGCCTTTACCGTAGGAAGCAATGCAATAGCCCGATTCATTAACAAATCCCGTTTTTCCACCGAGAATAGTTGCAGTTTCGGGCTCAGTGCCGTACATATAACTAAACAGAGTACATGACAGCTGAATGCCATCAGGATGCTGAGACGTTACCGCTGTAGTATATTGGTAGGTAGAAAGCACCTTGCGACAAAGCTCGTTTTGTAACGCCGCATCAAGTATTATCGCCATATCGTAGGCTGAGCAATAATTCTGAGTATTGTGTAGACCTGTAACATTGGTAAAATTGGTATTTTTAAGCCCTAATTCCTTTACCTTTTTATTCATAAGCTTTACAAACTCTGCCTCACTGCCTGCAACCTTGATTGCAAGTCCCATCGCGGCATCAGCGCCCGAGGGCAAAATTGTTCCGTAAAGCAAATCGGTCATATTTACCTGCTCGCCGTTTAAAAAGCCCGCTACCGATGCCTCTTCCACATAAAGAGGGTCGGTAATTTCATAGGTCATAGTAAAGGTATCGTCCAAATTTGTAATGTTTTCTACCGCTACAAGCAAGGTCATAATTTTTGTGGTAGATGCAGGGTATTCCCTCTCGTGCGGATTTCTTGCCGCCACTACCGTATTCGTAGATTTATCAACTATAATTATGCTTTTAGCGTCATTTTCCAAGGTGATATCGGCAAGATTTTCGGGGAAACTATAGAAAAATTTACTCTTTGCCTCAATTTCGGTCTCGTTCTTTTCTGTGTCAGTCACCTGTGGTTCAGTTTTGGGTGAATTCTTACTAAAACCGCTTATTACAACCGAGGCTATGATAACAAGCACCAAAGCTAAAGCTACCGCTATAACAGACTTGCGAAGCCTTATAACCTTATACACGCCTTTGCGGTGCGAAGCGCTTTTCGGTGAACTAGGCTCATCCGTATTTCTCACAGGCACCTCTTGGGGATTATTCAATTGTTGTTCTAAGGCCTTGAAATAATCCTCATAGCCCTTGTTACCGAAATTCTGCGACATAAAAAACTCCCTTTAAAATAATGTTTATCGATGATAAACATTTCAAGAATAAAGAAGAAATAATAAATAACAAAAAGGTGTTTTGTCAAAAGCCAAAACAGCATATATTCGTTTCGCAACGCGAAACACCTTTTTATTCATTATTCTTTTTTATTTATTATTTATCAAATTAAAGTTTAGCGGTGAACCGCTAAACTTTAATTTAAAATCCTCTTCCTGCGCCGCCGCCCCCGAAGGAGCCACCGCCGCCTCTGAAACCGCCAAAGCTACCGCCCGACGAGCCAAATCCGCCATGGTCGCCTCTGCCGCCAAACGAGCCCGGACCGCCGAAAAACCAGAAAAATGCTCCGCCGCGTCTTCGGCTTAAAAGAGATAACACCAATAAAATTATAATAAGCGCTACCCAAGAAACCGCAACCTCGCCGCCTGTTGAGGCCAGACTGTCATTTGTGACTACATTTTCAATCGAAACATATCCGCTCTCGGCTTCCAGATCGTATTCAAGGTAAACCTCGTTAATTAAAGCATCAAAAACCGAGATAATACCTGCAGAAAAGTTATCGGCTTTAAAGTATTCAAGACCGTAAACGTCAATAATACGTCCCGTCTTGCTGTCGGGCAAGGCGCCCTCAAGACCGTAGCCTACGGCTATATAAACCTCTCTGTCCTCAACCGAGAGAAGAATTACAATGCCGTTGTCGGTTTCCTCACTGCCGACACCCCATTCGCGACCGAGCTCTAATGCGTAGCTCGAAATTTCCTCACCGCCTAGGTTATCAACCGTTACAGCTACAACCTGCGCGGTAGTGGCTTCATTGAGAGCTGCCGCCTTGGATACCATATTTGCTTCTTCGCTGTCGTCTATAACATTTGCAAAATCATTTACATAGAAATAATCGGTAGGACTGGGATACCCCTCATCCTCAGCGCAACCGCTCAGACAAAACGCAAAGCTTAGAAAAATTACCGCAATACTAAGTATTCTTTTCATAATTCTTAGTCAAAGCTCACTTGGGGAACGCTTTGGGCTGAGGAATCGGCCTCAAAATAATCGTATTTTTCAAACCCGAAAAGACCTGCTAAAATACTGCGTGGGAATTTCTTGATTTCGGTATTGAATTCACGCGCATCCTCGTTATAGTCCTTACGGGCTACAGCTATTCTGTTTTCGGTGCCTGCAAGCTCATCCTGCAAAGCCTTGTACTGCTCACTGGCTTTAAGGTCGGGATAAGCCTCGGTTACAGCGTTAACCCAGATGTCGATAGCGCGGTCAAGCTGTGCAGAAGCCTCTGCCTGCTCGGTAACACTGTTTGCGTTCTGCACTGCCGAACGTGCCTCAGTTACAGCAGTATAGGTAGACTGCTCATAATCAGAATAACCTTTAACAGTAGAAACAAAGTTGGGAATAAGGTCAGCACGTCTTTGAAGCTGAACCGAAATTTCAGACTGCGCTTCTAAAACCTCTTCCTGCGTTTCGATAAGGTCGTTGTAGCTACCCACAACGGCGCCTATTATTAAAACAATAACAGCAACTACAGCTATTAAAATTATTAAACCCTTTTTCTTCATAACAAACACTCCTTTTAAAATGCGTTTTATATATTCTACTATATCTCTGCAGAAATTTCTACATATAATTTAAATATTTAATAAATTGTTGATTTTTTCACATAATTTGGTTATTATATTATAAGGTAAACTAATAGGGAGAATAAAAATGCTGGAGCTTAAAAACATTTCTTTCAACGCCGAGGGTGAAAACGGCACTAAAGAGATACTAAAAAACATAAATTTAAAAATAGATGACGGTTTTTCCGTAATCACAGGTCACAACGGAAGCGGTAAATCTACCCTTGCTAAAATAATAGCAGGTATTATTACCCAAACGGATGGGCAGATACTTCTTGACGGTGAGGATATAACAAACCTATCTATCACCGAACGCGCCCAAAAAGGAATAAGCTTTGCTTTCCAACAGCCTGTAAGATTTAAGGGCATTACCGTTCACGATTTAATAAGCCTTGCGGCAGGCAAGCAAATATCTATAAGCGAGGCCTGCAATTATCTTTCAGAGGTGGGACTTTGCGCCAGAGACTATATAAACCGCGAGGTTAATGCTTCCCTTTCGGGCGGTGAGCTTAAAAGAATAGAAATCGCCACTGTGCTTGCGCGTTCTACAAAAATTTCTCTTTTTGACGAGCCCGAGGCGGGTATCGACCTTTGGAGCTTCAACAGTCTTATAAGAGTTTTCGAAAAGATGCATGACACTTTAGGCGGCTCTATTATTATTATATCCCATCAGGAAAGAATACTCAACATTGCTGACAGGATAATTGTGGTATCGGGCGGCGAGGTTGAAAAAATAGGCACTCGCGAAGAGGTTTTACCCTCGCTTTTAGGCTCGGCTGACAGTACCTGCAATGTGCTTAAAACAAAGGTAGGTGTGTAGAGTATGAACAATACAGAGCTTGAGCTATTAAAAATCATTGCCGATATGGACGGCACACCCGACGGTGCCTTTAATATCCGAGCAAACGGCGGTCTTGCAGAGCGCCACGTTACCGAAAATGTTGATATTCGCACCAAAACCGACAAATCGGGTATTGATATTATTATAAAGGCCGAAACCAAGGGTGAGAAAATCCACATCCCCGTAATTATAAGCGAAACAGGTCTTACCGAACTTGTGTATAACGATTTTTACATAGGTGACGGCGCCGATGTCGAAATTGTTGCAGGCTGCGGTATTCACAACTGCGGAAGTGAGGAGTCCCGTCACGACGGTATTCACACCTTTTATGTAGGCAAAAACGCAAAGGTTAAATATGTGGAAAAGCACTTTGGTGACGGTGACGGTGAGGGCGCCAGAAATATGAACCCCACCACCGTTATTAACATTGCCGAGGGCGGTTATATGGAGATGAATACCACTCAGATAGAGGGTATTGACAACACAAAGCGCGTAACCACCGCTAAAATTGCCGAAAACGGAACGCTAGTTGTGCACGAAAAGCTTATGACACACTGTGTACAGAGAGCCGAAACCGATTTCACCGTCGACCTTGACGGTGAGAATTCAGGTGCACACGTGGTTTCCCGCTCGGTTGCAAAGGGAAATTCATATCAGCTGTTTTTATCTAAAATAAACGGCAATAATATATGTAGCGGTCATACCGAATGTGATGCTATTATTATGGATAATGCCACCGTTTCGGCAATACCGCAGATATCGGCAAACCATATTGACGCGTCGCTGATTCACGAAGCGGCTATAGGCAAAATTGCAGGCGAGCAGCTTATCAAGCTTATGACCTTAGGACTTACGGAAAAAGAAGCCGAAGAGCAAATTGTTAACGGCTTTTTGAAATAAATTATGAGGTGATAAAAATGGAATTAAAGGGTAGTAAAACAGAAAAAAATTTAATGGCTGCTTTTTCGGGCGAAAGCGAGGCTAGAAATAAGTACACTTATTTCGCTTCTGTTGCTAAAAAGGAAGGCTATGAGCAAATTTCTGAGCTTTTCCTTGATACCGCTAACAACGAAAAGGAACACGCTAAAATGTGGTTTAAAGAATTAAAGGGTATCGGCACTACAGCTGAAAACCTTAAATCTGCAGCCGCAGGCGAGAATTACGAATGGACCGATATGTACGCTACATTCGCTAAAGAGGCTGAGGAAGAGGGCTTCACCGCTATTGCCGCAAAGTTCAGAATGGTAGCCGCTATTGAGAAAACCCACGAGGAAAGATATTTAAAGCTTTTAAACAATGTTGAAATGCAACAGGTATTTGAAAAGGCTGAGGAAACTATGTGGGAATGCCGCAACTGCGGTCACTTAGTTATAGGCAAAAAGGCACCGCAGGTTTGCCCCGTTTGCGCACACCCCCAGAGCTTCTTTGAGGTAAGAGCTGAAAATTATTAATATAACCCATATTATATTAAAAGGTGACTCACAAAAAAGTGAGCCACCTTTTTCTTTGGCTAATTTGTTTTTTTAATATTCGGCATTTGTTCTACCTTTTCTACAATACCCTCAATATCCAATTGCCTGTTGTTTAAATGCAATTTATTAAACTGAGTCGCAAGGTTAGTTTACCATTAAATCAAAGAAAAATCAAGATAAAATAAAAAAGGCGCCCTTGTGTAAAGGGAGGCTTTATTATTTTAAAACTCAACCTCTAAGCCGTCGTAGGTCATAATGTAGCCCTCTTTTTCGTAAACAGCACGGTTTTCGTAAAGAATGTCAGGCGCGTTGTGTGAAAAATGGTTTAAAACAAGCTTGGTGTTGTCGCTGGCCATACCGTTTTCGCGCATTTTAGCTACAATTCTCTTTATGTCGCCAAAACAAAGGTGGGTATTTCCCTTGCCAATATCCTCTTTACTGCCGAAGCAACAATCAAAGGAAATAAGGTCAAAATAAGGCTTATTATTAAAAAGGTATTCCTCAGTCTCTTTATGTAAAAGACCTGTATCGTGGGCATAAAGTATGCGCTTGCCCTTAAGCTCAATTATGTAAATCAATGGGGTTTCTGTGCCATGGGTGGCTTTAAGGGGGATTACTGTAGCCTCCCCAAACGGTGCGGCTTCAAATGGGTAAAGGGTATGAATTTCAAGTCTGCCTGACAGCGAATTTGCAATGGGTGTCAGTGTTTCAGCCATTTCTTCGCCGCCATAGAAATGATAGTGCGGCATATCATCGGGCAAACTTGCAAAGCCCTTGCCTAACATTTTAACATCCTCGGGATGAAGATGATCCATATGGCAGTGAGTTATAAGATAATGATGAATGTCGGTAAGATTTATACCGTCACGCATTGAGTGGTAGTATGTATCGGCAGGAAAATCGAGCATATATTCACCGTCTAAAAGTGACTGTGAACGCGTACGGATTTCCTTACCGCCAAGCTCGCGGGCTCTTTTACAGGTATCACAGGTGCAAAAAAATGCAGGAACACCCTCAGCGGCGGCGGTGCCTAAAAATTTGATTTTCATAATAATCACCATATCCTTTCTGGACACAAAATGCGATAAATAATCACAGATATGGTGATTATTATAACGCATGTGCCACGGTTGCCACTATGCTCGCGAGTGGCACGCACCCTATATTTTTAATGCATTGTAGCATAAGCGAATTATTAAGTCAATAAATAAAACCCGCCTTTGCAACAAATCATTTTAAATTTGCAACATACTGTGTGGGCGATAGCCCCGTTTTATTTTTAAATGAACGGCTGAAGGACTGGATACTAAGATACCCCAATTTATCCGAAATTTCGGTAAGGGTGTATCTGCCGCGCTCTATTAACCGCTTCGCCTCGCCCACCTTTTTATTTGCTATATAATCCTGAAGCGTTACATTCATTTTGGCTTTAAAAAGATGCGAAATATGATAGGTACTGTACCCAAGACTTTCGGCAATACCGCCTACGGTTATCGGCTTTTCTATATTGCGTTCAACATATTTCATTATAAGATAAATAAGTCTTCCGGGGCTTTCAGCAGTCGGGCGGTAGTTGTAGCTTTGTGTCACGCTTTCCCCCGAGCGCACTGTCAGCAGAACTATCTGTAAAAGATAGCTTTCTATAAGCAAAAGGTCGGGCTCGCCCGAACGGTAGAATTCATCCATACAGTGCTTAAAATAATCGTATATTCCGACACTGTCCCTAAAAATTATCTGCTTTTCGGTCTTAAAAAGCTCGGTTACCTTGCTTGGCAGTGAGGACTGTTCATTAAAATTGAAGCCTGTATAGGCATAATAGATTTCCTCATTTTCTGCCGCATATATTGCGTGGGTGTGGGATGCGGGTGTGATTATAATGTCCCCCGCCGAAACCTCGGTCTTAATTCCGTTATGCTCGAAAATACCGCGACCCGAAAAAATATAGCTTATCTCACTACAGGGTTGTCTGTGTGTCGGGACATCGAAGCCGGCTTCAAGGCACATTTCACCTATTTGCACAAGCTGAAAGCTTTTAAGTCTTATCGGGCTTGATAAAAAACAGTTGTCGTAATGAAAGCGAATTCCTAAAAAATCGGGCACCAGCCTCACCACCTTGGCAAATTAAACAAAAATGCATAAGTTATAAACCTTATTGTAATTATTATAACTTATCTCTATTTTAATGTCAAAGCAAATTTTGATAAGTTATTCAGCATAAAAAGTTATTGCTATTATCGGGCGTTTGTATTAATATAAAGATGTATAAATATTTCTATATATAAAGGAGCAATTCGTATGAAAAAAACAAAAGTTGCGGTTATAGGCTGCGGTACTATTGCTAACAACGCACATATACCCTCCTATTTAAAAAATCCTGATGTTGAAATCAAGTGGTTTTGCGATATTATCCCCGAGCGTGCAGATGCCGCTGTAGAAAAATACGGCTGCGGTAAAGCAGTTTACGATTATCACGAAATTTTAAATGACCCCCAGCTCGATGCCGTATCGGTTTGTACACCCAACAATGTTCACGCACCTATTACTATAGATTTTCTAAATGCAGGCAAAAATGTGCTTTGCGAAAAGCCTGCCGCACGTACATACGATGAGGCTCTTACTATGCTTGAGGCTCAGCATAAAACAGGCAAGGTGCTTAATATCGGTGTGGTTAACCGCTTTAATGACGGTGTTAACCAGATTAAGAAGCGCATAGATGCAGGTGAGCTTGGTGAAATTTATCAGGTTTATGTAAGCTTCCGCGATTACCGCTGTATTCCGGGTCTTGGCGGCGCATTTACCGATAAGTCGATTGCAGGCGGCGGTGTGCTTATTGACTGGGGCGTTCACTTCCTTGATATCGTTATGTACTGCTGTAACGACCCAAAGCCTTTGACCGTTACTGCAGAAACCCACTGCAAATTAGCTAAGAATATTGCTGAATATAAATATCACAGTATGTGGGCAGGTCCCCCGAAACTTGACGGCGTTTGTGACGTTGAAGAATTTGTTACGGGTATGATTCGTACCGAAGGCCCTACAATCACTCTTAACGGCGCTTGGGCTCAGAACATTAACCAAAAGGAAATGTTTATCGACTTTATCGGCACTAAGGGCGGCATACGTCTGCAGTACGGCGGTAATTTCAAGCAGTATGACAGTGACCTTAACACTATCGAGCCCGAATACCCCTCAAAAAATCATTTTGAGAATGAAATCAATGCTTTTGTTGAGTGTGTAAACAGCGGCGAAAAGCTTCCCTCTCACATTGATACAAATATTATTACTTCAAAGATTATGCAGGCTATATACGATTCTGCCGAAAGCCACCGCGAAATCGCTTTTTAAGCAGAGAAGGAATATCCAAACACGCCTAAAACGGCAGTATTTGGGCTCTTTTTGGATTATTGGCGGCGGCAGGCGCCAGCCTTGCCACCTTCACTGCACCAA
>CAZNTP010000006.1:0-32708 GCA_964575985.1 uncultured Ruminococcus sp.
CAAAGGGCATTAAACCTTCGTTGTTGTAGCTCAAGAATATGTACTCGAAGTTTGCGTTTTTGATTACATCATCGAAAGCCTCAACAACAGTCCTTGGCGAACAAAAATCGCTTTTTTGCTTACTGTAATCACGCAAGCCAGTTTTGCCTTTGAGTTCTGGCGAATCGTATCTCGCTATTGTTTCGAGAACATGATAATTCGCACAATACTGTCTTGCGTTGTAAGGCGGATCTAAGTACAGTATATCGCCACCGATTGTCCTAATTAAATCTGATATGTTTTCATTATAAGCTTTACTTGCTTTATCGCCATCAACGATAGGAAGTAGTTCCAATTCAAACTCTTTGGCTGCAGATTTTTTTATTTGTTTTAAGAATGCACCATAAACCGAAGCGGTATTAGCATATTTATCGATTGAGTTAATAAGGCTCGCAAGTAGATAATAGTATTGTGCTTCATCTATTTCTCCACAGTTTTTAAGCCGCTCCAATTCAATTCTGATCGAATCACATTTTTTACCGTTCTCGTCAGTGAAATAGTTTCTTCCGCTACCTGAACCCGCACAATAGTTTTTGTAGATAAATCCCTCTGTGCCTTTCAGCGTATTTAGATGTTCAAGGATCTTTACTTCAAGAGGAGGGATGTTTTCTATTAAGTGCTTATTCATTACATAACTGTAATATTGAATATCATTTGATAGCACCCTGTATCCTTTTTCCTTGAATGTTTTTCCGACCACACCTGTTCCAGCGAATAAATCCGCAAATACTTTGTTGGAATTATTACCTGCAACAGTAGATATTGTTTCGGTAAGAAAATCCACAAGTGAATACTTTGAACCTATATAATTCATGTCCTCACCTCACTTTTCATATTGATTATATCACATTTAAATTTAAATATCCAGCCTTAATTATGCAAAAGTAAAACATAACAATATGTGCTGTGTGTAATTCTTTCACGATTTGAATGGATATAATCAAATTCAATTTCCATTGGTTCTTCAAAATTGGTTTCTATAATAGATTGTTCGATAGCTTCGCTTGAAATATCTGTATCCAAGTAAACTACATACAATCTCGGATCGTCATCAAATCGTTCCTCATCCTGATTTTCATAAAGACTAATAGCAACCCAATCTGGTCGACTAATAGCTATATCATAATAGTCTTCATCATAGTCATCCATAAAGGCTTTGCCGACACTTCGACTTACTTTTTGATCAAAAGGTTCTCCGTTGATGTAAAAATCTAAACCTCGATTATGCTTAAAAGTAGGGATTATATTATCATTATGATATACGATCAAACTTTCAATGTAATCGTTTCTGCAAGCATTTATATCTTTTATTCTTCTAAAGCGAATAACATCAAATGCGGTTATATTATCTTTTTCTTCTTCTGAACAATCGTTAAGTCTATTTATTTTAGCTATGTGGCTATCAAAATTCATAGCCGCAAAAGGCCACTCTAAATCACCTAAATCTTTTTCATGCCAATCTCTAATCAAAAAATCTATTTTATCTTTGCAATCCTTACCATATAAAAATTTTTCAGATTCAAAAAACATTTCACGTATTACTCGCTTAGAAATCACGTAATCCCAAGTATTAATAATTTGCTGATCTATGCCAGTAAGTGTACACGGAATGGTTAACTGCAATTCGGCTTCTTCAAAAAATCTTTCTAAGTATTCTTCCTTGCGCTCTCTATTGTCAAATATTTTATTTACTTCTATTTTAGAAATACCATCATATAACATAAAAACACCGCCTTTTTTATATTATAACATGAAATTTCCTGTTCCACAATCCGTATATGAGAAAAAGTCGAGTGATTTGATTCACTCGACTTCAAAGTTTGATTGTCTAATTGCTTATGCTACCAGCCACACAAACCGTTCGTTATTGTTACTTCTGTATGTACCGTAGATTTTGAAATTTTAAACACCTTTGCGGTGGCTCGGACAGTAGCGCCCGTATCTAATATGTACTCCCCTAATACTACCGCTCTGCAATGCTCAGTCTCCCTCATACAATCAACTCCTAATATACTAGTTAATTGTATGCGAAAAAGAAGTCATTTATTCGTTATCTGTATCGCAATAAATTCAAATTTTACACCTTTTGCTAATTGAGTATTTTAATACCGACAAAAAAGATGTCCCACTAAATTAACCTACGAGTCTTTACATTAAATTAAAACTATTTATTTACTGTTTTAAAGGTAGAAATGGTATCCTTCGTCCAAACCGCGATATCTGCACAACCCTTTCCTAAAGTAACGGTTGAATTGGCACAGCCCTGAGACGACAGTGACAACTGAGATGACGCTGTAAAAGGATCCTTATTAATTACAAGGTTATAAGCGCCTGTAACCTTTGGAAGCTTATCGCCGTCAAATCTTTGCAGATAATCTATACCAGCTCCGCCTATAGAGCCACCGTTCACAGTAATATTAATATCACCTGCAACAGTGGGTGTGCCTGTTGACGGATAGGGATTGAGTCTGGGCACCGCAAAAAGTGCACCGTAAATCTTTCCGCCGTTTAGCGTAAAGTTAACAGTAGAGCCCTTTTCCATACCGTTCTGACCGAGAGCCGAGCTCAAGGTACCGCCCGATGTATTATAGTTGCTACCGCCGTCTTCTCTTGCAAAAGAACCGCCGTTTACAACTATATTCACAGTAACACCGCTCTTGACAGTACCGTAAGCGTAGGGTGATTCTTCAGAAGAAACCGCACGGTAGTTACCGCCTCTGAGATAAGTAAATGTTCCCGATTCAACAGTAAGTGTACAATCCTCTTTGCAGGAAAGCACATCCTCGGTCTGCCAACGGCTTACAACATCGTGACCGAAGATAAGCACCGGCTGACCGCCTGTTTTTACAGTATTTGTAACACCCTTACCGAAGGTAATATTGTTATAGTTACATACAAGCTTAAGTGCGGTAGCATCGGCCTCAAAGTTCACATTATTGAACTCAATATCACCCTGCAAATATGTGCTGGCAGACAAAGTGATTTTTGCACTGCCGTTACCCTCTTGGCGATAGTCAACACCGCCGTAAACACTTGTTATTGTGATTTTTCCTGTGTTTTTGGGGGCTATAAATACACGGGTAGTATTTGAGGCGGTTTTTGCAGGATTAATAGGTCCTGATACTACTATTGTACCGCCGCCGCGGCAAAGGTCAATCGCACGCGCAAGGCTTGAGGTTGGCTTATCGGGTGTAGCGCCCACACTGTCAAATGTTCCTGTTCTGGAATTAACATAAACAACATAATTAGGTGTTTGCTCTACATCTCCTGCCTTGTACTCGGTAAGACCGTCTGTAACAGCAGCAAAAATCACATCTGCCAAATAGTCATAACCGTCAGCATCAGGATGCAGACCGTCTGTCTCATAAAGGGCGGTTTCAAAATACTCTTTAGTGATATTATATGTATCAATCACATAAGCGCTCTGCTCGTTAGCAGCGGCAATTATTGCATTACAAAGGGGCTCTAATGCTAAGTAACTGCTATATGCCGTAGTTCTGACAAGCGGTGTACAAACAAAGACAACCGGCTTGGATTCTATCTTCTTGATATCGGCAATTAAATCGCTGTAGGCCTTTTGTAATTCAGCACAGGACTTACCGTCACTTATATAACCGATATCATTAATACCTAGCATCATTACTACTACCTCAGGCTTAGCTTTACGAAGCTCAATATACTCAGCCGTATTGCAATAGCGCAAGGTGCTGGCATTTGAACGCTCAAAATCGGCAATATAAGCTCCTGCGTGACCGTAATTTGTAACCTCAAACTTATCACCGTAACGTGATTTTAGTTTTTCCTGCAATTTTGTAGGATATGCCGTTTTAGAAATATCGGCATTATCCTTTTTGGTGGGAGAATCTGCAATAGTACCGTAGGTAATACTGTCGCCCACACAGGCAATATTAACTTTACCGTCATTACTGTTTGCTAATTTAACAAAAACATTTGGGTCATATACCATGTCTGCTTTATTGCTCTTAGCATAGGTCTCATCAAGAGGTGACAGCAAGCCTGTATCCAAAATTATATCATCGGAGGGCGGCTTTGTTGCAGTGGTTGTATCCTGTCCTGCAGTAGCGCGCTTACGCTCACTTTTACCCTCTTCTGTCTTTTTCGAGCTACAAGCAGTAAAACTAAACAGCAAAGCCATTGCCAAAAGCAAACTTATTAGCTTTTTCATAATCATAGATATTCCTTTCGAATAACTCATAGAAAACAGAGTTGATAATTATTTCTTCAGAATAATTACATTCCAAGAATGCTTTTCTAATATTGATGTAAGACGTCCGTTTTCGAATTTAGAATTTTCATTCTTAACATCCTCTACAACATTATCAGGATTTTCTTCTGTGTTTACCGCTTTAATATCCTCGTGATTTAAAACAATGTGTCGGTCAAGATGATAATCCGCAAACTGACGTAAATCGGTTTCCATACTGCAATCATCATCAAGGTCGCGGTTAACTGCAAAAATTGCAATTTGGTCCTCTTCCTCGTTGTAAATTACAGAGGTTGCGATGTAAGGGATATCTGTATAGTGCTTAGAATCATACTTTTCGCACTCAACAATGCTCTGCAATGCCACACCGTGACCGTACTTACTGCAATGCTTGAAGGGATAGAATATTGTCTGCTTCCAAGCCGAGTTATCAGAGGTCATAATAGGAGCTATAACGTTACAAAGCTGTGCATGACAGGCAACCTTTACTCTGTCAGCGCGGTTAAGCATTGTCATAAACATTGTTCCGACAAGCAAAGCATCCTCAAGATTATATACATCCTCAATCTGATGAGGCGCCTTAGTCCAACGCGCATCAGCAGGCACCTTTCCATGAGGACGGTATACAACATTCCATTCGTCAATTGAAAGGTGAATACGCTTTTTAGACTTATTAATAGCTGAAGCATAATCGCAAGCGGCTACTACTGAATGTATCTGCTCTTTAAAGGTAAGCGCATGAGCGAGAAAATCTCTCGAATCATCAAGTGTTTTATTCTGATTGTTGTAATAGGTATGCATTGAAAGATAATCAATGTATCTGAAGCAACGGTCAGCAACGGTAGCATCCCAAGAGCCAAAGGTCGGAAGCTTTAATCCTGCACTACCGCAGGCTGCAAGCTCGATTGAAGGGTCTATATCCTTCATAACCTTTGCAGTTTGTGCTGCAAGTGTGCCGTATTCATGGGCGTTTCTGTGACCAATCTGCCAAGGACCGTCCATCTCATTACCAAGGCACCAAAGCTTAACATTATGGGGGTTTTCATAACCGTGGCTTCTTCTCATATCGGAGTAATAAGTACCACCGGGGAAGTTGCAGTATTCCAGTAGATTTCTTGCGGCGTCAACGCCTCTGGTACCTAGGTTTACTGCCATCATAGGAGTAATATTAGCCTTTTTTGACCAATCCATAAACTCATTTGTACCAAAGCTGTTATCCTCAAGGTTTTGCCAAGCAGCCTCAAGCCTTACAGGGCGAAGCTCTTTGGGGCCTACACCGTCCTCCCAGTTATAAGCGGAAACAATGTTTCCGCCTGGGTAACGAACGGTTGTAACACCCATTTCCTTTACAAGCTCTGTAACGTCTGTACGTGTTCCGTCTTCATCAGCAAATTTACATTCAGGCTGATAAACACCTTCGTAAACGGCACGGCCCATATGCTCAAGGAAAGAACCGTAAATACGCTCGTCTACACGGTCTATCTTAAAATATTTATCTGTTCTAAGTATTGCTTTTTTCATATAATATTATCTCCTGTAATCTCTCTTTTTCCCCTTTTGTTATATACACATAAACCAACAAGGGCGCCTAAAGCAGCAACAAATATAATTGCAACTACAGTCACAGCCATTCCTTCACCTGTTGTAGGAACTGAGCTTAAGAACTGTGTAATGCCGCCTTTTTGGGCAGTTTCCTTAACCAAAACGCCTGAGCCGTCATCAATATGGAAATTACGAACCTTATTGTAATTCACAGGGTCACTTACGGAATTTCCAAGATAAAGTCCAATTCCGCCCGACTCAAAATAAGCTACATCGCCCTTTTCCTTAGAGCCTGCAAACTTAAGGTTTGTAGAGAAGGTTACGGGCTTATTATCAGGTTTTGCCTTGTGATAAAGTGTGGCATCGATAGCAGCGCCCTTAACACGAACAACAAAGGTAAGCTCTTCTCCCGCCATTTTACCGTCCACAAATGAAGCTCCGCTCTTGTAAACCTCACGGGCAACCTCACCGAGATATGAAAGCTTTCCGTTAGCATAGCCCCACTTGAACAGAACTATATCTATACGGTTGGGGTTTGTTTCACCGTTGGTAGCATAGTTACGTGTAACTACAATAGCCCAACCTGTCTGGTCATCAGCACCGTTAGCAACCTCGTTAACTCTGAAGAAGAAGCCTGTTTTCAGGTTGCCGTTGGGGTCAATTGTCATATCAACAGAGGCGGTAAAGTCATCAACAGTAAGATTATTGACAATAAGCTTCTTAGTGCCGGATGAATTAGAGGTTATATATTCACCCTCCTGCTTAACACCGCTGCCGTAAAGCATATAGCTGTCAAGCTCTGCCAGACTTCCAACCTCGTTAGAGGGATAAATAGGCTCACTTACAGTAAAGTTTGTAAATGTAACATAGTCTGTAGCTGTAAGACCTATAGCACCGCTCTCAAATGCAACACCCTTAAGTGAAGGTGTGGATTTTTCAAGGTCGGTTTCAGCAGTTAATTCTGTTACTAAGATTTCACTCTTTAAAGAGGGATCATTGGTATTATAGAAATAGGCAGTAAGCTGGTCATCTACTACATTTACATCAATTGTAAGCTCTTGACCTGCAGCTGCGGCAATATCCTTTTCATAACCCTGAAGCGGTATTTCACTTGCTTTTGAAGCTATTGTTCCAAGATATTGATGCTTGCCGTTTCTGATACCGTATTTGTAGATACAAAGAACAACTCTGGCATTACTTTCTGTAGTACCCGGTGTTTTGTAAAGAATTGCCGCATAACCCTCTAAATTATTAGCGGGCAGAGCGCCGTTTTCATCAAGACCGTTTTCGATATTGTTAATTCTGAATATAATACCGCTTCTAAGAGTTCCCTCACTGCTGATTTTCATAGTAGCAGCCGCATGGAAGCCCTTAACGGTTACACCGTCTAAAATTGCACGCTTTGCACCTGCGGTAGTAGAGGTAATTCCCTCATCGGTACGTAAGAACTTATTAGTTGTTGAAGAAGAATAATATGTATAATTATCAAAATTAGCAGCATATTTTTCAAGCTCTTCTACAGTAGGCACAGGAATATTTGAGCTTGTAATGTTCGAAACAGTTGTCGCATTACCTCTTATAGCATTACCGATTTTGTTATCGTTAGCCGCTATTCCAAGCTTATTATCGCCATCGCCCGAGCCACTTGTGTCATCAAGCTGCTCGCTGTCTCCAACCTTAAAGTTCAATAAATCTGCCATCATATCAGTTGCAAGATATATACCTATCTTACCTGTTGAATAGTAGGTATTTGCGGTAGGATATTTTTTAGGATTATTCTTTTCATTATCTGTTGGTGAATTAAGAGCAGTCACAAGCTTTTCACTCTTAACGTCAGGCTCATTTTTATCGTAAATATAGCCTTCAAAATTTTCACCTACAACATTTATATGAAGAACCAATTCAGTACCGTCTTTAAGTTCAATACCCTTTTCAATTACAAAATCGCCGAGTCTGCCAAGATATATATTCTTTTCTTCTGTAGCGGGTCCGTATTTATAAAGGTAAAGACGTGCAAAATCGTCCTTAGTAGTATCAACAATTGCAGCATAGCCCTGCATATTGTCGCTGCCGTTTCCAACATTTCCTACTCTGAACACAATACCTGCCTTAGCTTCGGCATCTGAATTCAGTTTGATTACAAGCTCTGCACTAAAGCTATCCTTAACGCCTGTCTTTAGTATAGCGCGTGAGATTGCACTCGCGGTAGTATAGCCGTCTGCACCGGTAGTAAAGCTAGCCGCTTTATAAAGGTCAAACTTTTTAGCAAGCGGGTCAGTAATACCGTCTTCACCAGCTCCGCTTCCGCCTGTAATAGCTTCACTGTCTTTGATAGTAAAGTTTAATGCATCTGCCAACATATCAGGTGCGAAATAAATACCAATCTTACCGGTTGAATAATAAACATTCGCGGTGGGGTATTCGGTAGGCTTATTTCTTTCGTTGTCAGTTGCAGTTTTAAGGGATACCGAAAGCATTCCGCTCTTAACAGAAGGGTCGTTCTTGTCGTAAATATAGCCCTCAAACATATCATCAACCACATTAATGTGAAGAACAATTTCCTTATCTGCAGTTAATGTCATATCGTTTTTAAGAATATAATCGCCAATTCTTCCCATATATACGTTCTTGGTGTCTGTTGTAGGACCGTATTTATAGAGATAAAGACGAACAAAATCATCCTTTGTGGTGTCAACAATTGCGGCATAGCCCTGCATATTGTCGCCGCCGTTACCAACATTTCCTACTCTGAACACAATACCCGATTTGGTTTCAGCCTCTGAATTCAGTTTAATCACAAGATCAGCACTGAAATTATCCTTAGAACCGTCCTTTAAAATAGCGCGGGAAATTGTGCTTGCTGTAGTATATCCGTCTTCGCCCGTAGCAAAGCTTGTAGCTTTATAAAGGTCAAACTTTTTGGCAAGCGGATCATGCTCTGTATTTTCCTCGTTGGAGCCATCTCCACCTGAAGAATCATCCCCCGAGCCACCGCTTTGGCTATCGCTTACAGTAAAATTCAAAGCATCCACATAATAATTGTTAGCAATATAAATACCGATTTTACCTGTTGAATAGTAGTTATCCGCAGTGGGATACAAATCAGGTTTATTGGTTTCATTATCGGTTGCAGTTTTAAGAGATTCTGAAAGCACTGCGCTCTTAACAGAAGGATTGCTCTTATCGTAAATATAACCTTCAAAGCTATCGTCAACCACATTAATATGAAGCACTAACTCTTTATTTGCAGTAAGTGTCATATTATTCACGGTTAAAAAGTCACCTATTCTGCCAAGATATGTGTTTTCGGTAGTGGTAGCAGGGCCGTATTTATAAAGGTAAAGACGAACATAATCATCTTTGGTGGTATCAACAATAGCGGCATAGCCCTGCATATTATTGTTACCTTCGCCCACCTTTGTAACTCTGAATACAATACCTGTCTTTGTTTCAGCTGAACTGTCAAGTTTAATAGTAAGGTCAGCGCTGAAATTATCCTTAGAGCCGTTCTTTAAAATAGCGCGTGAGGTTGCAGTTGCTGTAGTGAAACCGTCATTTCCTGTTGCAAAGCTTACAGCTTTGTAAAGGTCATATTTAGCTTCAAGCGCGTTCATATTTGAGTCGCCGTCCGAATTATCACTACTTGAATCGCTGCTATCAGAGCTACTACCGTCTGAGCTGCTATCATCAGAAGAACTGCCACCCGAACCGCTGTCTTGACTGTCACTAACAGCAAAATTCAAGGCATCAACAAAATAGCCGTTTGCTACATAAAGACCGATTTTACCTGTTGAATAGTAATTATCCGATGTAGGATACGAAACCGGATTATTAGTTTCGTTATCGGTTGCGGTTTTTAGAGATGCCGAGAGTGTTGCACTCTTAAGCGTAGGATTACTCTTATCATAAACATAACCCTCAAACTCATTGTCTTCCACATTAATGTGAAGACCTATTTCTTTACCCGAAGTGAGTGTCATATTATTTATGGTTAAAAAGTCACCCATTCTGCCAAGATATGTGTTTTCGGTAGTGGTAGCAGGGCCGTATTTATAAAGGTAAAGACGAACATAATCATCCTTGGTGGTATCAACAATAGCGGCATAACCCTGCATATTATTATTGCCCTCGCCAACCTTTGTAACTCTGAATACAATACCTGTCTTTGTTTCGGCTGAACTGTCAAGTTTAATAGTAAGGTCAGCGCTGAAATTATCCTTAGAGTCGTTCTTTAAAATAGCGCGTGAGGTTGTGCTTGCAGTTGTGTATCCATCAGTTCCGGTACTAAAGCTTGAAGCATTATAAAGGTCATACTTTTCCTCCAAAGCATTTGGAGTGGATTCGCCGCCGCTGCTTGAACCCGAACCAGAACCAGAGCTTGAACTCGAACCGCTTCCCTCTTCTTCAGGGATATTAGCCATTGTACCGTAGGAAGTGATTGAAAAATTGGTGTATGTATTAACACCATTACCAATCAGTATAAAAGCACCTTGGTCATAATAAGATGTGTCGCTGTATGTTGCAGTAGCATCAAGAGCATAACTTAAAGTTTCACCGTACTGAGTAACACCGTTAGCACTTAAAAGTTTGACTGTCACATTTGTTGCATCTACAGAAACATCCAAACGAAGTTTTAAATCCTTATCGGTTGGAAGCGAGTTTGTCATGGTGGTTCTAATTTCCTCCTTACTGCTACCTGCCGTACAGTACTGAAAATAGAGCTCTGCTTTATTTAAAGAAGCAGATTTACGAACTATATACGCACAGTAACCTGCGGTACGGAAAGTATTGGTATTAAAGTCATCCGGTTGTGCATGGAAATTAATACCCGACCATATCTGTCCTGCTGAATTACCGCCTATAGTGACAGACGATTCAAATTCAGTCATATCCGAAGAATATTTTAGCATCGCTTTGGTTTGAGTGTTACTTGTAGTTATAATCTTGTTTGCATTATCAAAAGTCACATTATAACTACCGTTACCGTATTCACTGTAATAATCTTCATTATAAAGATTAGTAAGCGGCGTTCCGGCAGTAGCAATAGTAGACACCGCTATTGGTATTATAACCGAGCAAATAAGCAAAACAGCCGTTACTATAGCTATTATTTTTTTCATAAATTCACCTACTTATTTTTCCCTTTACAGCCGACTTGAATCTGTCGGCTGTATGAATTGTATGTTACTCGGCTTTTAAACCAAGCTTATCAAGAATTCCCGGTGTAGTAGCCGTTACAGGCCAACCGTCCTCGGTCCAAGCCATTTGGCTTATACCCAAAAGACTTGATGAGGAGCTACCGTCATCATAGGTTTTGAAATACTCTGTAACATGGTACTGTGAGCCGTCCTTATCGGTCATAACAGAGCTATGACCGCATTTGGTAAAGCCGTCGCGGTAAGCGTTAACCGCCGTAGCACCCTGCTTCATCATATCGTTACCGTCAGCATCAAGGAAAGGTCCTGTAACGCTCTTACTGCGTCCAACACCGTTCCAATAGCCTGTTGAGAATGAGCCGCAGGCAACAAAGAGATAGTAATAGTCGCCGTGCTTAATCATATAACCCGCCTCGGGACCGTTTCTGGTCTGTGCAGCGGCAAGGTCATATCTTGTGTCATCCTCTTCATCAAGCATAAGGGTTTCTTTATTGATTTTACGCATCTTAATACCGCTCCAATAAGAGCCGTAAACGAGCCATGGCTGACCGTCATCATCAATGATAACATTGGGGTCGATTGCGTTGTAATCTTCACCCGTATAGGAGTGTAGCACGCAGCCCTTGTCAACCCACTTGTAATCCTTATCCTTAGGGTCAAGCGTAGTATTTGTGGCAAGACCTATAAGAGAGTTTTGGCTACCCGAGGTTGAAATACAGTAGTATACGCAATAGGTATCGCCTATTTTGTAAATACCAGGCGCCCAGATAGAGCCGTTTTCAACACCTGTAACAGGGTTTGACATCCATTCAAAAGCCAAGGGATTGTTTGTTGGGAAAACGGTACCGCTCTTGGTCCACTCACGCAAATCCTTCGAGGTTTTAATAGAAATACCTCTTGCCATAATAAAGCCGTAATATGTACCGTCATAGTTATAAATTTCAGGACAAGACCAGTTTTCTGTATCGCCTGTAACACTAAGCATCTGAGGGATTTTTATGTCGCCGTTTCCAACATTCTGGAATTCCCAAACCTGATAATCAACATCCTTGCCGTAAGGCAGGTAGTTTTGAATCGCGTCAACCTCAACTTCTTTATTACCGTCCTGAGGTTCAAGACAGAAATCTGTAAGTCTTGAAAATACACGGTAGCTGATACCGTTATCAGAGGCCTCATCAGCCTCAAGCTCGAAAATCTGACCGTCGGTTTCCTCAAACTTATTAAGACACATAATAGCGCCGTTTTTGTTTGAGTCGCGCTTTACAGACATATATCTGTCCTCAGTAGCCATATTCTGCAGTCTGTAGGAAGACTCATCTACCGCTACAACGCGCCAAATCATACTAAGGTCTTGTTCTTTTTCATCATACTCGCGAAGCTTTACCTTGGCGCCCTCAAGCATACCAAAATCATCCGCCGCGAGCACCAGACCGCTTTCTTTATTACGGATTATGTAATAGTCACGGTCATTTAGCAGTCCTTCTATTTTCTTTACCTTTTCTTCGCCACAGCCTGCGAAAAGAGAAGCTGTAAGCACAAGGCACATAATAAAGGACAGAATTTTAATTATTTTTTTCATACATTCATCCCCATAGCGTAACAATAATCAATTATCCGCGGGCTTTAATCTTATTCATACATTCAGAATAATAAAGGTTTAATTTCTGCTCCATCTGGTCGGCAACGTCCTCAACCTTTAAGGAAGCATTGCGAAGCTGTGACCACATTTCCTGAGAAGACATCCAAGATTCATACTCGGTTAGCCCTGGCACCCATTTCTTTATATCTGCAACACTGCGTGAAATTGAATCGTAAACAGCGGCATAATCTTCACCAGGGGTAAGTTCTTTTACTAAATCAAGGATTGCATCATCACTTACAATCGGAACAGAAGCGGGAAGTGTGTTTTTCTTGTACCACTCATAGCGGGACTTCCAACCCTCTTCACCAAAGGTCATAAACTTAAGTAGCTCATAAGCCTCTTTAGGATAATCACTTGTTTCTGCAACGCAACCAACGTTAACAATGGTCTGAACTCTGCCCGAGGTTCCAACAGGGAAAGGATAAGCTAACCATTCGTCATCATATTCCTTAACGGTCTGAATGGTCCAATACCAGTCAAGCTGCATAGCCTGCTTACCTGTTTGAGGATACCACATATCAGGGTCACCGTATAAAGCTTCCATTTCCTCGGCAGTCATAGAAACCGCAATCTTGTTGCTAAGAAGCTCAAGTCCCTTTGAGTAGCCTTTTGCTAAATATTCTGTATCAAATGTGCCTGCATCAGGGTCGTAGCCATACTGCCATGTATCTGTAGTAAAGCCTGCATTATAAACGTCGCGGAGATAGGAAAGAACGTTGTCGCTAAGACCGAACTGATTGTCGTTAACCTTTGTGAGTTTTGTTGCAAGGTCATACATCTGGTCGATTGTCCAGTCATAACCTGGGAGTGCTACACCGTTAGCATCAAACAAGGTTTTATTAAGTAAAACAACACAGGGGTACTGCTCGGTAACAAGACCGTAACGCTTACCGTTGTAAACACCTGCAACCTTAAGACCTTCGGAAATCTTAGCGGTTGTGGGGTCTGCATCGTAATACTCTGTAATATCTGCTGTCCAACCGTTTGCAGTAGCGGTTGCAAGGTCAAAGGTACAAAAAGCATCGGGAAGGTCGCCTGTTGAAGCTAAGTTCTGAAGACCCGAGCTCCATGAGTTCTGGTCAATTTCTATAAGTTCAACATAAATATTGGGGTTTGCCTCCATAAATGCATCTGCCAAATGCTGTTGTAGGTCGCGGTCAAACCAAGCCGCAAAACGAAGAGTAATATCTCTTCCCTCTTTTGAAATTTTGCTGCCGCCTGTTTCTTCCTTTTCACCACAGCCTGCAAGGGCAAACAGCATGCAAAAAGCTAAAAGCAAGCTAACTAATTTTTTTACCATTTTCATAACATTTCCTCCTAAAAACAGTTGTTTTTTAATCCTTTAAGCCTACCATATCAACACTTTGCACGAAGTATTTCTGTAAAATGAAATATACAATCAGCAAAGGTGCTATACAAATTACAGTTCCCGCCATTCGTATGGCTTCATTAAGGGTGTTGTCCCCACTGCCCTCGTTAAGTAGCTTGTAGCTTGCCTCGAACTGAGTAAGCTTAACAAGAAGCGTGGTCATTGAATTCTTGTTACCTATATTTGAGTTTGAAATATACATACTTGTAAGATAGGTTTCGTTCCAATACCACACCAGCGAGAACAGGAAGCCTATAATGAATGCGGCGCCCACACAGGGTAAAGCTATATAAAAGAACACCTTAAAGTGACCGCATCCGTCAAGCGAAGCCGCCTCAATCTGTGAGGTTGAAATCTGACTAAAGAATAAATAGAACACAAGGGTTATAATTGTACTTTTAAAGCCTTGACCTAAAATTGCAGGCAGTACAAAGGCCCATATTGTACCGATAACATCCATTTCTTTAAAAATAAGGTAGGTCGGTACCATTGTGGCTTGGGACGGCAACACGAAGGTTAGAATTAAAAGTCCCCAGCAAATTGCCTTACCTTTAAATTTATATCTTGAAAAGGCATAGCCTGTAAGGCAACATACAACCACCTGACAAAGAGCCGGAATTACAGATAACTGAAGCGTGTCGGATATTGTGTTACCAAAATCCATAACCTTAAACGCCTGTTTAAAGTTATCCATTGCTATTCCGGTGGGAATCCAGTGCACAGAATCGCTTACGAGGTCGTCAACCGACATAAAGCTTGTTACAAGCATATAAAGCAAGGGGTAAAGATAGATATAGCTTATAACTATAAGCACCAGATAAAGCGCCAGCTTTACAAGAAAACCGCTGTTTTCGTAAGAGCCTAAGAGAAAGCGTTTTAAACTTCCGCTCTTGCGGTTTTTAAGCACTGCGTTTTTGAGCATCTGCATTCCACCTCCTCTTTTCACGTTCGCGGCGTTTTTGTTCCTTTAGCCTGCGTTTTTGATTCTTTAAGAATTGGTCGGGTTTGCCCTTAAGCATTAAGAATACCGCACCTAAAAGCAGAAGAACAATTAAAGAATGCATCCACGCCATAGCTGAAGCATAGCCGTAACCGCGTGTAGCCTTAAGCATTGCGGCAGAAATCAGGTTTATAACACCGTTTGTACCCGAGTTTGCAAGATAAACCAAGGTGTAAACCGCATTAAGAAGTATAATAGTTCTGATAGCGGGCAGTGTTATTTTCCAAAAGATTTCCCAACCTGTTGCGCCGTCAATCTTAGCGGCTTCAATCATATTAAGGTCAATTTTTTGAAGTATTGCCAAGAACATAATAATCTGTATTCCCGAATACCACAAAATAAGTATAAGCTGTGCGAAAAGGGTTGATATCGGCTCAACCAACCATTCAGGCAGGAATGATGATATTACCTGAGTAACAATTAGCTGGTCGGCGGTTGAAACGGTTGTAGCGCCTTGTCCCTGAAGTTCATTTATCATAGGACCGCTTACAACAATTACAGGTAAAAAGAATATCGTTCTGAAAATTCCCTTACCCTTTAGCTTTGTATTAAGCATTAATGCCGCAAGCAAAGCAAAAATAACAATTATAGGAACCTGCAATATTACCTGAATTAAAAACTTTAGCTCACGCTCGATAAAGTTAATGTCCTTAATCCAGATATCCTGAAAGTTGTTCCAGCCTATCCATTCACATTCTATACCGTAGGCTGTAATATTTACCTCACAGAATGAATAATAGATGGCTAAAAACAGGGGCCGCAGAACCAAGAGCGCTATTCCCACAATCCAGGGCAGCAGGAATATATATGCATACCAATTGGCCTCTCTGCCGAAAAGACGGGTTTTAAGATTTTTGCGTAACGCTTTTTTATCCTTCATTACTGCACCGCCTTTCCGTCAAGCAGTAAATAGGACTGCCCTTCTATCTGTTTATCACCGTAGGTTGCCGACTCCTTGTTGTAGTTAACAACTACTTTAGCGCCGTTTTCATAGGCAGTAACCGTAACACCGTTTTGGGAAGAATGGTCGGCAATTTTACTTCCCGCTGTAATACTGCTAAGCTCTGTGAAAATTTCATTGTACTCTGCAATCATTTCACTGTACTCACTGTACTGACAGGAGAAAAGCGAAGCAGAATCTGTATAAATCAGCTCCGATGGGGACTCGTATGACAGCAGGAATGACGGATAAACTCCGCTTTCAATAAGCTTTAGCTTATATTCCGTGGTATCTGCCTTAAAGTTTACATATTCGCTGTAAAGCGGAATGTTTCCGTTTAACACTATTGCAAAGAACGGAACCTCGCTTGTTACAAATTTATAATCCGAACCGTATATACGGTAATCGTAATATTTCTCGGTACTACCCCAAAGATAATCGTTAGGGGCTATATAGGCAGTGTTAAGCTTTTCGCCTGCAAGCGACAGTGTGCGGTTATGAGCCTCAGCGGCGTACTTACGTGAATACATATTGGCTTTTTCGCCTGCTGAATAGGAATAAACCTCACTTGTAACGCCGTCAAAAGAAAGTCCTATAACATCGCTTTCCTGCAGCTTTGCAGAAAGCTTATCTACACGCTTTGCAACAGCATCTGCCGTATATCTGTATTTAGTAGGATTAAGCTCTAAAAATGTATCACTTGCAAAAGCCTTACCGTTATACTGATAGATATAATCCTTAGAACCCGACTTTGTATATGTATTAAGGAAATCGCCGTATAACATAAATTCGGCATTCTTTGAATACTTTTGTGCCAACTCTACATAATCCTTAAAATCTCCCAGCTTACTGTCAAAGGTGGGGTTACCGTCCATAGTTCCGTATATTCCACCCTTTTGCCAGCCTTTAAGAGATACCGAAAGCTTGTTTACACCGTTTTCAATAAAGCCCTTCAATATTTCGTCAAGTTGTTCTACAGTAGTCATAGACACAAAGCTTTTACCAATAAGTGCCTTTTCCCTATCCCCTGCAAAAAAGTCAAGTCTTAGGCTGTAATCCTTGTCGGTACCGTTTTTGAAAACACCCGTTTCGGTAAGATAATCTCTATAGCTTTTGGCAAGACCGACATAGTCGGCATCCTCACCGTAGCTAAAGCGGTAAGCCACGCTTATGTCAAAGGTTTCGCGGTTTTCCTGCGCAGTTCTGATGCTTCCAGTTTGTCCTGTCATATACTGATAAATTTCACGGTAAACATAGCGCGGTGTAATCCAGTTATATTCGGTTATAACACCGTTTGGATAGGCATAAATTTCAGCACCGGTTTTTCCGCTCTCAATAATGCCTAAAACTGCATTTTGTGTCGAAGTATGCACCATTCCGAATACAGGGGCAAAAACCTCGGCAGTATCGCTCGCAGTTGCTATTGTTTCATCGTATTTCTGCACGGCAGTGGTATTTGCTTCTACACTGTAGTTACCACCGTAAATTTTAGCCTTATACGGTTGAGCAAACTTTTCGTTATTGTCTTTCAGTTCAATCAAAGCTCCGCAACCGTCGGGAATAAACATATACCCCTCAACCTCGGCCGCACGTGTATAGGCTAAAAAGGGCAACACATAAACAGCGGCTAAACGGAATTTTTCCTTAGTTTCTTTTATAGAGCTGTTGGGAATCTGCACCCTGATACCGTTACCGTCAAGGGTTACAAAGACATTTAGCGAAATGCCGATTCCCTTAAAGTCAACCTCAGCGGCAAATCCGTTTTCGATAAGCGATACCTTTACTTTAGGGCTTCCCGAATACATATTGATTTTATTGAGGTTAACCGAATCTTCTTTAAAATACTCAAGCACTATTCCCGAATTTACAAAGTTTTTCCAGGAAAGACTCATTTCTTCGTTAGGGGTTGCGGCACTGTCTATAACAGCGCCCGTAATATTGTTTACAATTCTTACAGTAAGTCCCTTTTCCTCGTAATAGAGTGAAAAGGTTTCATTTTTGGCGGCGAGTAGATATCCGTCCTCAGTTTGCTCTGTAGGTTTTGTAGAAAGGGCATTTACCGTAGCGGACATTGTACCGTCAGGAGATATATCGGTTTTTAGTGTAGCGCCTGAACAGGAGGTCAAAAGCAAAGCCGATAAAACCAATGCTAATATTTTAACCTTGTACACGATATATCACCTCACCCCAAATCTGAGCAATAAACTCAACCGTCTGCTTGCTCATAACATAAAGTATAAACAGAACTACTATTGCTACAAAGAATGCAAAAAGTGTCCAGAAAATACATTTAACAGTTTCCTTAGCCTTATAGTTATTAAGCTCGTTAACCATAACTATAAGTAAGGCAATAGTGCAGGCATAAATAATTACATTTATAAAGTTAATTAAAAATACTTCACTGTCTGTTAAAAAGTGTGTAAGTATAATAACTATCGGTCTTAAAAGTATGTATGGCATTAAGGAATAAACTATTGCGCAATACACATTTTTAAGCGAAGCTTCACCCTCTGTAATAGAGCATATAAGATAGTGAGCCAGAATCATCAGCACCAATACGCCGATAATTATTGCGGCATCCTTTATAACCGAATACTGACCTATAGTAATACCCGAGAAAATGTATCCTCTTAAATATTTGTCAGCAAGATAAATTACAATAAAGATACTGTAAAGGATTGATGCCGATTTTACCGACACCTTATTCTCCCTCTTGATGCCATAATAAGCATCCATCGGGTTTTTAGGTATTTTGAATATGAATAAAAGTTCATTAAGCAGCGGTTTATCGGTAACGCGCTTAATATAGTTTCCCGCAGGGGCTAAAACCTTGGTCTTTTTCTTTAGCATTAAAAGAACATAACCTCCGCCTAAAACCACAACCGCAATACCGAGTATTATGAAAATATTTTTACGGATTACGGCATTTCTAAGCTCGGTAAAGGCTTTTGAAACACCCGCTTTATCATTTGAAAGTTCAAAATGCTCCATAGCGGCGGCATAGTTTTCTTCCATATAATAGGATTCTGCAATGCCCTTATGCGCATAGTCGAAAAGGTTGTTCATAAGTAAAACCTTTTCCCAGGGCTCTTTACTTTCGAGATATTTACCGTCCTGATAAAGAGCCAAGGCTGTATGCACATTCTCGGTAAATTCGGTAGGCTCAAAGGTTTGAATCTGACCTGTGGTATCATCCAGAACATAGAGTCGGTCATCTTCCGTTACATCTATTGCAGAAATGGTACTGAAAAGTCCTATTCTTTGACTGCCGTCATCAAAGCCGCCGAATATAAAGAGCAAATCGCCCTCGCTGTTGAATTCAAGAATATAGCCGTTGCTCGTTGTAGCATAGATATTGCCGATATTTCCCACAATCAAATCGCTTGGATTAGGGAAAGAAATATTGGTTTTCAGCATATCATTAGCCGACATATTAAGCTTACGGATTACCTGTTCGGTTTCAATATCGGTCATAGTGTAAACTATGCCGTTTTCATCAACCGTAAGATTGCAGACAGAGGCAGGTATAGTCTGCTGAAGCTGACTTTTCTGCTCCTCGGTGAAAATTGAATCCAGGAACTTATCCCAAAGGCTTATCTGCACCTCATTGGCACCGAAATAACCGAGAAAATCACCTGTACTGCGTGACAGCTGAACAATACCGTTTGAATTACCCTTACAGGAAATATAAAGGTTATCGTTACCGTCACATGCGACCTTTAGCGGAATAAAGGTTTCCTTTTCTCCGTAAAGCACAGAGGTCGGTTTTTCATACTTTTTGAGTAACTTACCCTCAGCAGAAAAAGAGAAAACCGCTTTTGCCGACATATCAGCAACTAAAATATCTCCGTTTTCTGCAACGAAAATACCCTTAGGTTCTTCTAAAACACCGTTGCCGATTATAGAAATCAGTCTTCCATCTAATGAGGAAACCACTATTCTTTTGTTGCCTGTATCCGCGATATAAAGCTTATCGGCGCTTATAACCATATCCGATGGCTTATTCAGAATTTCGTCATCGATTTTTTCAATGGTCATTACGGGATTATAAGCATTCTGCGTTTCTATATATTCCCCGTTTTTATCAACGGTGATTGTTTTGTAGGCAGTGTTGGCAAAAACCGACATTGATAATATAAGCATCAAGGTAAGGCTTGCCGCTACTGTTTTCAGAAATTTATTAAATCTCATTTTATTCCTCACACTACTTAATACCCGATGTTGCCATTGTACTCATAACCCTTGACTGCATAATTATGAACAGCACTACATTAGGTATAAACATAATAAGTGTAGCCGCCGCCGCAAGTCCCTGACCTGCAACACTGTTAGTGTTAGAGGAAAGGGTTTGCATATAAAAAGCAAAGGTTTGCAAAACATCTGTATCAATATACATTGAAGAGGTTTCAACATTGTTCCAAACCTCTTGGAACATAAGTATGGATACTGTAGCCATAGCAGGCTTAACTAAGGGTAATATTATACTGAAATAGGTTTTCATTTCGCCCGCGCCGTCTATGTGAGCCGCCTCAATAAGAGCAGAGGGTACGCCGTCCACAAACTGTTTTAAAAGCAACAGTCCCACAGGAAGAACAACAATTGGCAAAATGTGAGCCAAATATGTATTGTGAATACCTATTTTATCTACTATCAAATATCTGGGTATCTGAAGCGCTAAACCTACAAACATAAGACCAATATCATTAGCCGCAAGTAATAGTTTTTTGCCCTTAAACTGCATTTTTGAAAGTGCAAACGCCGCCATTGTTGTAAAAAACAGCGTAAAGCCCAAAACGCAAACCGTTACAAAAATACTGTTAAACAGATATCTTGAAAAAGGTACTGTAGAGGTTGCCGTTGCATTTATAAGTTTGAAAAAGTTTATAAAGGACGGGTTTGTAACAAAAAACTTGGGCGGATATGCAAAAAGCTCCTCCAAAGGCTTAAAAGCGTGGTTTACTATATAAACTATAGGTAAAACCATTATAAGTGTCATAGGAACAAGCACTGCATATATTTTAAGCTGGTCCTTTTGAAATTTACGAGGATTTGCAAGATTTCCTTTTATAGCCATTACTAATCCTCCTTAAATAACGTACGTGCGCCCTTTGAGAACACCCAGATAATAATCAGCAATACTACCGATACCGCACAGGCATAGCCCATTTCATAACGGGTGAATCCGAAGTCGGAAATGTGGTTAACCATAAGCTGACCTGCATAATTAGGTGTTGGGTTTGCGCCCGAAAGCTGAACACCGATTGCGCTTTGCTTAAAGGCATTTACAATAGCCATAATCGCACCGAAAAGCATTTGCGGCTTGATTGAGGGGATTGTTATGTAAAATACCTCTTGCATACGGTTGCGAATACCGTCTATATGAGCGGCTTCATAAAGGCTGGGGTCAATATTAAGAAGACCTGCAAGCATTGAAAGGAATCCAACACCCATACTAGACCAAAGGGCAACAATAATCATAACCGGAAGCAACCAATCTGCCGACTGCAAAAAGATTATAGGCTCTGTAATAATGCCCATTTGCATAAGCAGGTTGTTTATATAACCTAATTGGTCACCGCTGAAAAGCACCTTCCAGATAACCGCCATTGTTGTACCCGCTGTCATAGAGGGCGAATAAATGATAAGCGCCAAAATTGTTCGGGGTCCTTTTGTAATTTGTGAAAGCGCCCATGCAAGCAAAAACGAAAGCACATAACCGCCGGGGCCCACAATTACCGCAAAAACAATTGTATTCGGAATTACATAGCGTATAAAAACCTCGTCTTGCAAAAACAACTCGATATAGTTTTTTATACCCACAAATTCGGGGAACTGAATTGCATTAAAATTAGTAAAGGATAAAATCACCGCAATCACAACAGGAACTGCCACAAAAAGTGCAAAAAGGGAAAAATAAGGCAATACAAACAAATAAGGTGTTACATTGCGCTTAAGTTTATCACTTCTCATAATAGCCCTCCTGCTTTGGAATTTTGTAATCCTTAATAATTTCTGTACCGTCCATATAGCCGAATTCTTCTAACTTTGAGTTGATTTCAAGTTTGATATCCTTTGCAGCCTCTGCCAATTCCTGACGGACATTTGAACTGTTTAAAACAATGTTGTTAAGTGCATTGGAAAGCGAACGCTGTGTCATATAGTTACCTGGTACTCGCGGTACCTCAACAATCCAATCAAGCATCTCTAAAATTGTTTCCTTGTGTTGCTCATTCCAAGGAAGCTTAGCAAATGCCTCAAGGTTAGCCGTATTCCACATATATTCATTACCGTAAGTCAGTCTTAAAATCTCTGCAAATTCGGACTGAATTTCGGTTGAAGTCCACCATTTTAAGAAATCCCATGATTCCTGCTCATAATCTGTGCTATCAAAAATAACTGCGGTTGACTGTGCACCGCTTATGTAGCGAAGAACATTTCCCTGCTCGTCAAGATAACCCGGATAAGGTGCTACACTCCAAGAGTTTGCAATTTCGGGTGCCGAATTAAGCAAGGTCATATAGGTGTTAAAGCCCGAAATACCAATCGGTATTGAGCCACTGCGGAAATGCTGATAGAAGTTACTTACCTCATAAGGAATATCGTAAATTGTAAATAAATTGGACATTTCCTTAAATGCATTTACCATACCTTCCTCGGTTATAAGAAGCTCATTTGCGGTATCACCGTAAACCCTACCGTTCATTTGGTAAATAAACGGAACTAAAACCGAAAGCGACTTCGTACCGCCGTGACCTGCTATGTGAGAGTAGAAATCCATACCATAGCGTTTAAGCACAGGAAGCATTTCTTTAACCTCGTCCATAGTGTTAGGAACAGAAAGTCCTAACTCATCAAGAATATCCTGTCGGTAAAAAAGCACCAAAAAGTCAGAGGTTTCGGGTAACAGATAATATCCGCCGTTTACTGCACCGATATTCATAATACCTTTACCGAAACGGCTTGCTACCTCATCCCAATCAGGATATGAGCTTAATTCTTTAATAGCACCTCTGATTGAGAGTTCAAAGGGAATTGTGTAGGTAACACCCATTGCAACATCAGGTGCATTTCCCGAAGCAGATGCTAATACAAGCTTTTCTTCATTTGGCATAAGAGAAATATCGACCGCTAAACCGCTCTGCTCAAAAAATGTATCGTCAGCCATTTTCTGCATAAGCTCAACATAGAGTCTTGAACGGTTTACCCAAACCTGCAAATGCTCATCCTCTTCGTTTGAGGATGAAGAATAATAATCAGAAGTAAAGGAGCTTATAAATCTGCAAACCGACATTGCCGTCTTGTAGAAAAAGCCCTTAGTCTCAGGCAATTTTTCAGCATCCTGATAAATATATATCTGGTCGATAGCAAGTGGTGAGTTGTAAAGACTCTCCAGGGTGTTTGCAAGATACTGTCCTACAGAGCTGTCTCCCTGATAAAGCTCATCTATTCGGTTAGGCAGGTCGTTTATATCCTCTGCTAAGGACCTTAACTGCTTAACACAAATCTGTAAAGTTGAATATTCGCCAACCGTTTTAACCTCGGGTGCAAAACGAGCTAAACGGTTGTATAAATCTTCAACACGGTCTGCCCAGTTGTTTAAATCATCCCTTATTGTCGGCAGATATGCCAAAACATCAAAATCGCGGTAAACAGAGGTGTTGTTACCTGTTACCATCATAATCTGAAGTGACATATCGTTGATTTCGTCAATCAGCACATTAACATCATCAATAATATCTGCCATATTTTCGAGCGACACCGTAAGGGTTATAGTGTGGGTTTTATCCTTTTCAAGATAAACTCCTATCGGCTCGCCGTTTTCGTCCTCTACAGTCATGGTAGTAAAGGCTCTCGAATAATCAAAGGCTATGTTCTTGAAATTTTCGTTATAAAGCTCACCGTCAAGATAAAGATAACGGAATACAGGAAAATCTATTTTAGAGCTTTGACGGTATTTAAAGCTAAGATAATAATATCCGCTCTTATCAACATTAAAGCTGTATGTAACGCTTTGTCCGCCGTCAGCAAAAGAACCGCCCGAGAGCATATTAAGCTTTAACTTTGTATAATCGTAAGGCACTATGCTTGCATCATACTCACCTGCAGGGCGGATTGAAGCGCTGTTTTTAGAGGAAAAGCGCTCACCCTCCAAAACATAACATTCCTCACCCTCGGGTGTGCCTGTTTTACCATAGGTTACCTCTTCTTCGCCAGACACCACAATTTTTCCAATAAACATTGAGCCCTGCGAGCAGTGGAATTTAACCGAATGTGTGCCCTTTGATAGACTGAACCAAAAAGGCTCCATTGTAATTGCCGCGGCATCGGAGAAGTATTTTGTTCTCCATTCGTTTATGCGTACCGATTCGGGAACAATCTCATTACCGTAGCGGTCGGTTTCGAAAACATCGGTTTCAAATTTCCAATCGCTTTCAAACTGCTGATTGCGCATTTCATAGCAGTAATAGGCACCGTCAATAGCCACATCGCAGTTTACGGGAAGTGTACTGTCAGAAGCATCATAATATTCAATAGCTATTCTGTACTGTGCATCCTCGGGAACTTCGAATGAAAACTCGGCATCCTCGCCTTGAGAAATTTTTACGGCTTTGCCTTCATATTCGGGAGCATCTGCCAAAACGGTATTATCACCAGTAGCGGCTTCATTCGCCGCAAAGCGTATTTCCTCGCCCTTATAAAGCGAAAAGCTATTATTTTTTACAACCTCGCGGTATTTTTTTTCTGCATTATCGTTTTTTGCGGTTGTGTTACTCTCGCTAACTGCGCTATCGGTAGCCTTATTTTCTGCCGTCACCGCAGGCACACTGCTTAAAAGCAGAGCCAGCGCAAACATCGCGCATAATATTCTTTTAGCGTACAACTTTGATATTTTCAAAGCCTGTTCCTCCTTAGATTGCTCCAAGATTGATTTTCCTGATTTTACCCATATCCGCCTTAGGCTCGCGGTTAATAGTTACTAAGCCGTTCTGCTCATTTTCAACATCGGTAAACTGTGTGAAGCAGTAGCCTGTCATATAAGGAATTTTTCTTATCGCCTTTGTAAGCCCGCCGAAGCGCTCAAGGAATTCCTCCTCGGTCTTAACCTTTTCGTTATAGCCCCAACCGCCGTCGGTAGCATAGGATATTCCGCCGAATTCGGTAAGCATTATAGGCTGTCCCTTATAAGCGTGACCGTTAGCAAAGGCAAATCTGCGTTGACCTGCAACCATATTTTCACCGATTGCACAGGGCTTATCGCCATAGCGCTCGGCAATCTCGTCACCGTAGGCCGAATAATCGTGAATGGTCATTATATCGCTTTCGGTCTGGTGCCAACCGTCATTACTGATTACAAATCGTGTCGGGTCCATAGATTTAACGGTAAAGTATGCACCCTTTGTAAGATTTTGTTGTTGAATGTTAAAGCGTATCTGCTGAACGCCCCATGATTCGTTAAAGAGCACCCAAGTGAAAATTGAGGGGTGGTTTATATCACGTTCAACAATATCGGTAATCTGTGTCATTATAGTGCCGGCTTCAAGCTCGCGGTAATGATACATTGAGGGAATTTCCTCCCAAACCGCAATACCCACTCGGTCGCACCAATAAAGGAAACGCGGACTTTCAATCTTTTGGTGAATACGCATTGCATTATAGCCCATAGATTTTATAAGCTTAATATCGGAAATAATGCGTTCGTCATCCTCGGGTGTTATATATCCGTCGGGATAATAGCCCTGATTTAAAATACTGCGGTGATAAAATGGGAAATTGTTAAGCAATACCCTGCCGTATTCGCAGTCAAGCTTTTTCATACCGAAATAGGTTTGAAGCTCGTCGGCTACAGCCTCACCCTTTTTGAGTGTGATTAATGTTCTGTAAAGATTGGGGTGCTCAGGTGACCACCACTCACTGCCTCTGAAGGCAGAGCCCGAATAATCAATCGAAAGCTGCTCATCAATATAGCTTCCGCAAATTTCAAAAGAAGCCTTTGCAACCCTTGTTTCATTTATCATAATTTCGATATCTGCAGTAACTGTTTCGTCAGCACCTACGCCTGCAAGCTCAGCTTTAATGGCAACTGTATTTGTATCAATATCACCCTTTAGAATGATTTTCTCAATATGTACGGGTGACACCGCCTCAAACCACACGCTCTGCCAAATTCCTGTATAACGCTTGTACCAACAACCGAACTCGCCTGTTCCCCAAAGCTGTTTGCCGCGAACAGTTTCTTTGCCGAAATCACGGTCGGTAACACGGAGTGTTATATCATTTTCGCCACTTACAAGCAGTTCTGTAACATCAGCCTTAAAGGATGTATACCCGCCTAAGTGGTGTGTAGCGTGTTTGCCGTTTACCCAAACATCACACTCGTAATCAACGGCGGCAAAGTTAAGAACAACTCGCTTTCCCTCAAAGCTTTTGGGAAGCTCTGCCTTGCGCTTATACCAAACCGTTTCGCAAAACTCTGCCGAGTTTATACCACTCTTTTTTGATTGATAAACAAAAGGCACTAATATTTTTTCATCAAGGCTATCCTTATCCTGCCAAGCATTTTTGAGACCTATATCATTATGGTCGAAAGCAAAATCCCATTCCCCGTCAAGACATAAAAAATCCTTTCGGTACATTTGCGGATTTGGATGTTTTTCTATCGTTTCAAAGTTGTACATTGAGACTACTCCCCCATGCTGATATTTTGTCGTATATATTATACTATATATATACATTAGGACGGTATTACTTTTGTTTCATATAATCGACTTATTGTTTTATTGTTTAGTTATCATTCCCGATAGCACACTAAAAAAATCCGATTTTTTTAGTTATATGCACAAATTATACCAATTTTTAGTTTCTTACATATTTTCTGATAAAAAATCTCCCGAATCACGAATGTGATTCGGGAGATAAAACTTAAATTTATTTGATTATTTAATACCCGCAGATATTTTCTTAATCCTTACAAGGTCGATAACATCTACTGCACCGTCATCGTTGATATCAGCATATTTTTCGGCAATTTCTTCTGCACCGATTATATTCTTACGCAATGATGCAATATCGGTACTGTCTACTTTGCCGTCTTTAGCAATATCGCCCACAAGGAAGAAGGTAGCCGAAATTTCAGTCTTGCCGTATTCCTTAACAAAAGTAAAGCCGTCTTCGGTTTCAGCTACTTCATTTCCGTTAGCAAAAGCAGTGTCAATGCGGTAGCCCTCATTTGCAACATGTGCAATTTTAACAGTATCGCCAACAGCAGCCGCACCACTGTTAATAGCAGCATAAACCGAGCCGTTTTCACAATCAGCTGCAGTTATGAGCGCATCCTCAATATTATAACTAACCTCAGGATAGTTAATAGCGCCGCCGCCCTCAATAAAGAAGCCGTAAGAACCTGCAGATTCAACATCACTTGCAGTTATAGTCAATACATTTTCGGGGTAATCCTTAACCTTAGCAGTAGCAGTTAGGTTCCCATCAACAACCTCTACCTCAAACAGAACATCAATTTCACCGTATGAAGTATAGTCGCCAAAGAATGTGTCACTAGAAACATTACGGTTAATTGAAACCTTGTATACGCCGTCAACAAGAGTATATTCAAAGAAATAAAGCATTGCTTTAGCGCCACTATCACGCTTTAGATATACTCTATAGCCTGTGCTTGTAGGAGCTGTACTACCCTTTACAGCAGTAGTATCAAATTCATTTTGATTTAAACCAAAATCAAATCCCACTTTAAGTGTTCCGGCGCCTGATGTTTTAGCCGTAGATGTAAACTTAAAGTTTTCCACATCAGAATTCCAATCAACAGCACGCTTATAGCCACTCGTTATTGAATAGAACTTATTGTTTGCAGTATCAACAACTATAGAATCTGAAGTACTTGAATACTGGGTAAGTGTCGAGATATCACAGAAATTATCATAATAACCATCATAATCAAGGTTGAAATCGCAAATCTTTCCAAGTGTGCTTATAGAAAGACCTACAGCGCCTGCATTGTAAATTACAGAATAAGAATCATCGGCAAACACCTTTGTCTTATCCATACCTGTAGGTGTAGCATTAAGGTCAACTACAAGGTCTTCTGTTGATGCCGCAATAATATTACTTTCGTTTAATACATCAAAGCTTGTGGTAACCGTGTCGCCCACCACTTCAAGATTAAGCTTTATCTTTACACCAGCAGCAGCCAGTATATCAGTTTCAGCCTCAGGATATACGCTATTTAGTGTATCAAGGAATACCTTGCTTCCTAAAGTACCCATATAGTCCATTGTGCCGTCGGCAAGTCTTGCCCACTTGTATACAAGAAGAACTATTCTACCATAATTTTGTGTTTTATTATCCGTTTTGTAAACAACAGCAGAATAACCGTCCATATCATTGGTTTCGCCGCCGACATTTTGGGCACGGAAGATAATACCACCCTTTAGATTACCGTCAGCGCCAACCTCTAAGGTAGTGTCAGCCTTGAAGTCTGTAACTGTAGCACCTTCGAGAATAATTTTCTTTGTAGTAGCATCATTAGAAACGAAAGCATTATCCTCAAATACTACATCCTCACTAATTTCGGGGCGATAAACGGTATAAGCGCTGTCATCCTCTATCTTATTAAGGTTTTTAGCAACCTTCTTAAAGCTCACATCAGATACAGTGATATCGGTAGCGTTACCGTTCTTGAAGAAACCGAAACCGCCATACTCATAATAATCGCTATAGCTTCCGCTCGCTTTCTTAAGGTCAAATTCATAAGTGGATGTCAGCGCTGCATTATCAGCGTTTGTAACGGTCAATGTGATAATATTATCTCTGAGCTTTGCATCCATAATTATGGACGCACCCGCCTCTGAGCCTTCGCCTAAAACAGTAGTATCCGCATAAGTGTACATATTACCGAGGTTTGCATTTGTAGTACCATCAGTCTTTGTACCGTAACGAGTCATCTGAATGTTTAAGGAATTGTCGCCGTCTGTAGTCTGCAAAAGCTTTATTACATAGCCCGAAACACCAGGAGCCGGCTTATCTACGGCAGACTGTACACGGAAGGACAAACCAACCTGATTATCATTACTAAGGGTTTCGGGGAAATTAATAGTAGCCTTAGCGTCAAGATCGGTAGCATTAACAATTTTACTTGAATCAACAGTTTTAACAGATGCGTTATAAAGCTCAAAATTTGTAATTGTATTTACACCGTTTGCGGTAAGCATAAATCCGCCAGAACTCCAGTTAATATTCTTGCCGCTAACAGATGTATAATCTAGAGGATAGGTATAAACACCAGTGGTTTTTGTGCTGTCAGATGCGTTTGTAGCTACAACATAGAAATTAACATTATCTGCCCAAACCTTTAAGTTCACCTTTTCATCTGTAGCAGTTCCGAGCAATCCCGTAGCGGTAATTTTATTTAACGTCTCATCATAAACAGTAGTTCCGCTTATGTATCTTACTAAAATTTCAAAATCAGCAGAGGTTGTGCTACGCTTTACAATTACTGTATAACCACTGGTGCTATACTTAAATGTTTCCGTATTGAAAGCATCGCTCTGCATATGAAAACCGAAGCCCGCATAAATAGTACCCTTTGAGTTACCCTCAATGGTAGCAGAAGCCTCAAATGCAGTCATATTATCTGTGCCTGCAAGCCAGTTGCGAGTTTGACTGTCAAAGGAAATTGTATTTGTTTCGGCATCGATAACCATACGGTCAGCTAATGCACTGTTAGTATATGTGGTGTAGTTAGTCAAATCATATATACCTTCTACAGCACTGCCCCTTTCAAATACATCTACCTTGTCTGGCTCACCGTAAACCATATTTGTGCAACCGTTAGGAAGTGTGAACACACCATCAGCCTCGGTTACGGTTTTTCCGCTGTTATTGTAGACAATGTAGTTATCAATAGAGGAAGAATCAAGCTCATTCGATTTTAAATCAATATAAGCCATTTTTATTCCTTGAGAATTGGTGCTTGAAACGCTACCGTCCTCTTTAACAGAGTTAGTTCCAATATAACAGTAAGCCAAAAGCTTGCCATTGTTATAAAACAAAGAGCCTGCGTTTGCATATTGATTTTCAACAACATTTGCAGGAGATTTAGCAATCTTCTTGAAATTAGCGGTTGAAATTGCGGTATCATAACCTACTGCGATATCAGAAATTGCAACCTGAACAACACTGCGGCGAACAACTGTTGTCGGAATAACGTCGCCATTATAAAGGTCGGTTGTTTGATAAGAAATTGCAAGTCTGCCATCAGGAAGGGTTATAACATAAGGGGATGCACAAACATTCTCTGCGCCGCCTTCCGCATCAACATGACTCTTTAAAATTTCAGGCTTCGCAATTATAACAGCATCTTCTTCATTCCAGTTAACACCGTCTTTAGAACGCGCCATTTTAATTACAAAAGTAATTTTATCATTTTCACAATATGAACAACTCAAGTCGTGAATGTTGTGCGTATTAGGATTACCGTCAGTATCGGTAGATTCATATACCATAGCATAGCTACCGTCTGCAAGGGTTGTAACAACGCACATACCGTCACGCGAGCTAGTTAAAGTTCCGTCTATAGCAATAAACGACTCATCAAAACCATTACCATTCCATTTTGCGCCCAAAACATTCTGAACACCAAAATTAGGTGCGTTTGTTACTGTATCGCACCAATAAACATAAAGATCTTCACCAATATAATAGGGCTCGGGCTCCCAATAACCTGCTTGACCCTGTTCTTTATCAGGGTCATCTATTTCGAATTCCTTAATAACAACAGGTTCTCCCCAAGATGCACCGCCGTCATCACTTATTTGATAACGGATAGATGAATAATATGTATCCCATGTTTTTTCGCCTTCAGGTTGGCTTGTAAAGGTATTAAAGCGGTAGGTGTAAAGTAATCTACCATCAGCCATCTGAATAACATTGGGGTTTTGCACCTCTCGTCTACCGTACTTGTATATGCCTTCGTCACGTTCTTCCTCTGTGGTAGACCATTCGTTTTTAACGACTGTAACATCGTTCTTATATGTTACACCGCCGTCATAACTAATACCGAAATGACCACCGTCACCCATAACATACCATGCAGCAACAATTGTTCCGTCATCTAATGCTTTTGGACGGATATACTGCCCCTTTTCAGCAACAGTAAGATGAGCATCCCAATCGGCTACCACATCAGTTGCAATCAGATTTGTTTCAGCTACTGCTGTCATTGGCACAAAAAGCGCCGTTAAAAGCAGAACAAAACATAAAGTGAATGCTAAGATTTTTTTCATAATTTACAACCTCCAATATAAATATTTTGGGGAATTTGTTCGCACTTCAAGAATATCAAATTTGCACAAAATCTGCAACACTTCTTAACCGTTTTAATTGCATTTAAACAAACGTTGAAATAATAAATCGGTTTTTTAAAATTCAGTAAAACAAAAAGTCGGTTTTAAAAATTGCAAATTTTAATTACATAGGTTATAATAAATTGCAGACAATATTTTAAGCAAAATTATTTCTTAAAAACAGGCGGTTTTAAACAAATTTAATTCCATGAACGGAGTTGATAAAATGCCACAATTTTCAGCAGAGCAAGCAATGCATCTAAAGCACCAAAAAATAGGTTTTACAATTAACAGCACTGCAAAGACCTACATTTTTCTGCACTTTATAAACCCGATAACAATTTATATAAACGGTGAAGAGCACAACACCTCATCAAATGCGTGTATTATATTCCCGCCAGACTCTCATTTGCACTATACTGCAAAGAAAATCCGAATGATGCATAACTTCTTACACTTTAATATTTTAAATGAGCATGCTTTTAAAGAACTTAATATTCCTATCAACCGCATATTCTATACAAATCTTCAAAACGAAATTACCGAAGCGGTTGAAATGGTAGAAACAATGACGGTTAAAAAGCCCATTAATTATACCGAAACCATAAATAACACCATTGAGGAAATGTTTACGTTGATTTCCAAAGAGCAGCGACGCCGTATTTCGTTTGACGGATTTTCAACCCAAACAAGATTTGATAATCTAAGAACGCTCATTTATCAGAACCCAGGTAGCTGGTCGGTTAATACAATGGCTGAATATGTTAATTTAAGCCGTTCAAGATTTTCAACAAAATATCAAAATCTGTTTGGCATAACCCCCAATCGCGATCTTACAGATGCTGCTATGTTATATGCCAACAAAATGCTTTCTACATCAGATATTTGTATTGCGGATTTAGCCTATGAGTGCGGTTTTACAAGTCCTGACTACTTCATAAGGCTATATAAAAAATACTACGGCACCACACCAGGTGCTTACCGTAAAAAACTGCGTGCCGCAGAAAATAATCAAAACCCGACCGACAGTTAAAATACAGTATCCTAAAAAGTGTATCGGGAAAACCTAATACACTTTTTTATATAAAACTTAATTGGAGGATATTTTATATGCTTAAAAAAATAATTTCCCTTATCACCTCATTAAGTCTTTTCTTAACCCTGCTGTCACCGTTAGGGATTATGGTTTCAGCCCAGAGTGAAGCAATAGAAACGGCGATACTTATGGGCGGTGATATTCTTTTAGAAAATGCGCCGCAAAAATATCTTTATACCGTAAACTCATTGGATGAAATCCCCGAGCTTAGCTGTAATTTCGACAGTTCTAAATACAGTGCTGTTATTGCTCAGCCCGAAAGGCAGAACGGTTACACAGGAACGGTTAGAAACCACTGAAAAAGTCAAGCAAAAATAGTAAAAATATGGTATAATAGAAGCAT
>CAZNTP010000007.1:0-30912 GCA_964575985.1 uncultured Ruminococcus sp.
TCCCTTTTAAGCATAATTTTAGGGCTGCCTCACTTTTTCTTAGTGAGACAGCCCCCTTTTGTTTTTATACTTATTTCTCCAGAAGAAATGTATTCTTTACTACCGTTTTCATAGCTTACTAACAAACGGCAATCGTTATCAATATCCAAAGCCGTAGCTTTAAGGTTGTTTTCGTTTTTAAGTACCTCAATTTCTTTACCCAAAACGCATGATTTTTGGCGGTAAATATCTAAAAACTCTCGCTTTTCAATTTTTTCATAGTAATAGAAAAATCGGTTTATTATTTCGGCACAAAGTCTATTTCTTAAATCTGGCTGTCTTTCACTTTCTATTGCGCCTGCTATGTTTTTTATTTCATCGTGGAAATTGTTTTCAGGCTCATAAACATTTATGCCAATCCCCAAAACTGCCCAATTAAGCCTAAGTGTTTCGGTATTAAGCGCGCCCTCAGTGAGTATTCCGCAAACCTTTTTACCGTTTAAAAAGAGGTCATTCACCCACTTAATATAGGTTTCCTTTTGGAATAGCTTTAGTATAGCCTCGTTAACCGCAACAGCCGCCGCGGCGGTAATAAGCACAGAGTCCTTAGCTTTAAGGCGGGGCTTTAAAAGAATACTCATATAAATTCCTGTGCCCTTTGGTGAATAGAATTTGCGGTCATACCTTCCTCTGCCGCCCGTTTGACTGTCAGCAATTATAACAGTACCCTCTTTTCTTCCCTCTTTTGCCATAGCTTTTAAAAGGTTGTTAGTAGAGTCAACAGTATCCAAAACGCAAACATCGAATTTACTATGATTTTTAAGACAGCTTAAAATACCCTCTTTATTTAAGTTCAAGCCATTCACCCCCTCTGCACAGTAAAAAATCGCGGCACCATTTTAAAGCGGTGCCGCATCAATAGTTAATCTATTTCAACCGAAATAGTTTGGTTGTTTCTGCTTGCAGCGGCGCGCATTACTACACGGATAGCATTAGCAATTCTGCCCTGCTTACCGATAACGCGACCCATATCCTGCTCAGCTACGTGAAGGTGATAAACAATAACACCCTCTTCGTTAGGCTCATCTACAGTAACAACAACCTGCTCGGGATTTTCAACTAAACCCGATGCTAAAGAAACAAGAAGCTCTTTCATTAAAATATTCCTCACTAATTGCAGCAGGACTAATACCTGCCATACTTAAAATTAAAGAACACCGTTTTTCTTAAGCAAAGCCTTAACGGTATCGGTAGGCTGAGCTCCGTTAGCTATCCACTTCTTAGCCTTTTCGCTGTCAATGTTTACAGCTGCGGGATCCTTAGTAGGATCATAGGTACCGATTTCTTCGATGAAGCGACCGTCACGAGGGAATCTCGAATCGGCTACAACAACACGGTAGAAAGGTGCACGCTTTGCGCCCATACGGCGAAGTCTGATTTTTACTGCCATTGTTTTCCACCTCCGTTTAGAGAATTAATTTTTTATATGTTTTAAAAGAAAAATCTTAAAAACCGAAATTACCGAAATTATTGCCGCCGGGCATATTCATACCCTTAAACATTTTGCGTTTACCGCCCTTTGAGTTCATTTGCTTGAACATCTTTTTCATCTGTTCATACTGCTTTAAAAGGCGGTTTACATCCTCAACCTTTGTACCCGAGCCTGCGGCTATTCGCTTACGGCGTGATGCATTTATAATATCTGGCTTAGCGCGTTCCTTTTTGGTCATTGAGGTTATAATTGCCTCAATACGAAGCAGTTGACGGTCGTCCACATCAACATCCCTTAACTGCTTATCCATACCGGGAATCATTGAAAGAATGCTTTTAAGCGAGCCCATTTTCTTAATTTGATGGAACTGGTCTAAAAGGTCGTTCATATCAAATTTATTTTCTTGCAGTCGCTTTGCGGCTTCCTCTGCCTTTTTCTCGTCAAGCTCGTTTTCAACCTTTTCTATGAGGGAGAGCACATCGCCCATACCAAGTATACGCGAAGCCATTCTGTCGGGGTGGAATTCCTCAAGCTCATCAAGCTTTTCGCCCACACCTGCGTACATAATCGGCTTACCTGTAACTGCTTTTACAGAGAGCGCCGCACCGCCGCGGGTATCACCGTCAAGCTTGGTTAAGATTACACCGTCGAGCTCTAAAATATCATTAAAAGACTTTGCAATGTTAACTGCATCCTGACCTACCATAGAGTCAATAACAAGTAAAATGTTATGAACCTCAACCGCTTCTGTTATGCGTCTAAGCTCATCCATAAGCTCGGTATCAATATGAAGTCTACCCGCAGTATCCAAAATCAAAAAGTCGTGACCGTAATCTCTGGCATAAGCTACAGCCTTTTTAGCGATTATCTCAGGCTTTTCGGTACCCATTTCAAAAACGGGGGCATCGACCGCTTTGCCCACAACCTTTAACTGCTCGATAGCGGCAGGACGGTAAATATCACAAGCGGCAAGCATAGGTCTGTGACCTTGAGCCCTTAAAAGCTTTGCAAGCTTTGCCGAGTGTGTGGTTTTACCCGAACCCTGAAGACCGCACATCATAATTACGGTGGGCAGTTTATTCGAAATGTTAAGTCTTGCCTGCTCACTGCCCATTAAGGCGGTCAGCTCTTCCTTAACAATCTTAATAACCATTTGTGGTGCCGTAAGGCTTTCCATAACATTAGCACCGATACATTTTTCGGTAACAGAGTTTGTAAAGTCCTTAGCAACCTTGTAGTTAACATCAGCCTCAAGCAGTGCTAAACGCACCTCGCGCATAGCGGTTTTTACATCTGCTTCACTAAGCTTTCCTTTAGAACGCAGGCGCTTAAATACAGACGAAAGCTTATCAGATAAATTATCAAACGCCATACCGTTCACTCCTTACAAATTATCTATTATTTCAAGAATTTTATCAACATCGGTTTTATTACCGTTTCTTACACTGTCTGCTAATTCTTTAAGCCTTAAAAAGCTTTCGCAATAGCCGCATTTTTCTTCAAAAGTTTTAAGCTGTGTCACCGCTCTTTTAATAAGGTCATTAACACCTTGACGTGTTATACCCTCATTTTCGGCAATTTCCGACAGAGATAAATCGTCATTATAATAATACTCGGTAAGTGCCTTTTGCTTTTCACTTAAGGCAAAGCCGTAGACATCAAGCAAAGCGGAAACATATAAATCCTTCACACAAATGCACCTCACCGATGCAATAGTATATCACATCGTTTTTCATCTGTCAAGCTTTTTTCTTTACACCTGTTATTTTTTCTTTTTTAATTGACATACTATATATAAATATAGTATAATTTACCATATGTTTAATTTTCAATTTCGAATTAGGGAGAGGCTTGAATTATGATTGATAGGAGTATTAAAAAGCTTGTTTGCTACGGTCTGAACTGCGGGCTTTTTACTAAGCGTGACGAAATTTATGTAACAAACAGAATTTTAGAAATTTTAGGGCTGGACAGTTTCCTGTGTGACGAGGAATTCGAGGATGTTAATCTTGAAGAAACCTTAAAAGAACTGCTCAACTTTGCGGTAGAGGCAAAACTTATTGAGGATACAATCACCCACCGTGATTTGTTTGATACTAAGCTAATGGCGGCATTAATGCCAAGACCTAGTGAGGTTACCGATAAGTTTTATGCGCTCTATGAAAAATCTCCCGAGGAGGCAACCGATTATTTCTATAAGCTTAGCTGTGACAGTGATTACATACGCCGTTACCGCATAGCAAAGGATATTAAATGGATTACCCCCACCGAGTACGGTGACCTTGATATTACAATCAACCTTTCAAAGCCCGAAAAGGACCCCAAGGTTATTGCCGCCGCAAAAAATGCGGCACAGTCGGGCTATCCTAAGTGTATGCTTTGCCGCGAGTGCGAGGGGTATACAGGTAGACTCAATTTCCCTGCAAGACAAAATCACCGCACAATACCCGTAACCATTAATGACAGTGCTTGGTGCTTCCAGTACTCCCCTTATGTTTATTATAATGAGCATTGTATTGTTTTTAATGCCGAGCATAGCCCAATGGCTATTAATCATCAAACCTTTAAAAAGTTGCTTGATTTCGTAGCACTTTTCCCCCACTATTTTGTAGGCTCTAATGCAGACCTTCCAATAGTTGGCGGCTCTATTCTTTCGCACGACCATTTCCAAGGCGGTAACTACACCTTTGCAATGGCTAAAGCGCCTATTGAGCATACTCTTACCTTTAAAGGCTTCGAAGATGTAACGGCAGGTATTGTTAAGTGGCCAATGTCGGTAATACGAATTAAAACCGAAAACCCCGACAGACTCATAGCCCTTGCCTGCAAAATACTTGACGCTTGGCGCGGTTATACAGATAAGGATGCCTTTATCTTTGCCGAAACCGATGGCGAGCCGCATAATACAATAACACCTATCGCACGTAAAAACGGCGACTGCTACGAGCTTGATTTAGTGCTTCGTAACAATATCACTACCGACGAGCATCCTATGGGAGTTTATCACCCCCACGCAGAGCTTCACCACATCAAGAAAGAAAATATCGGTCTTATTGAGGTTATGGGTCTTGCAGTTCTTCCCGCACGTCTTAAAACCGAAATGGCACTTCTTAAAGAAGCTATGCTAAACGGTGCCGACATCCGCTCTGACGAAACCCTCTCTAAGCATGCCGATTGGGTTGACGAAATTAATAATAAATACGAAAGTATTACAAAGGATAATATTGACGGTATAATCGAAACCGAAATCGGAATAGTATTTTCTAAGGTGCTTGAGCACGCAGGTGTTTATAAGCGCACCGAAGATGGTTTAAAATCATTCTTCAAGTTTACGGAGAGTATTAATTAATGTTTATTGAAGTTTTCACTCAGGTTGTGATTCTGCTTTTGCTGATTTTGGTAGGCTTTGTTCTGGCTAAAAGCGGAATTCTCACAGAAAAAGGCTCTAAAAGTATGACCGATATGGTGCTTACTATTGTAACACCCTGTGTTATTATTAAGTCCTTTATGCGAGAATACGACCCGTCCCTCCTTAAAAATTTGCTCATTGCCTTTTTAATAGCCTTTCTTTCGCACATAGGTTTTATTTTAGGCGGACATTTAGCTTTACGGGATAAGGATATTTCCAAGGAAAAGGTTTTAAGATACGGCGTAGTTTTTTCGAACTGCGGATTTATGTCGTTACCGCTACAACAGTCTTTGCTTGGTGATATGGGTGTTTTTTACGGCTCGTCATATATAGCAATATTCAATCTTTTTATCTGGAGCTACGGTATAACCCTTATGAGCGGAGATAAAAAGTATATGACACCTAAAAAGCTCATTATAAACCCAGGAATAATAGGTTTGACCGTTGGTCTTATAATCTTCCTTTTCTCTGTACCTACACCTAAAATCATAAATGAAACGGTTTACTATATAGCTTCGCTTAATACACCGCTTCCTATGATAATCATTGGTTTTCATTTAGCAGGCAGTAATATTTTAGACGGTATTAAAAACCTAAAATGCCTTTTTGCTATAGCACTGCGGCTCTTTATTTTCCCGCTTATAGCCTTAGGTGTTATGTATGTCTGTGGAATTAGGGGCGATATGCTTGTATCCTCACTCATTTCCTGCAGTGCACCGACAGCGGCAATAACCACAATGTTTGCGGCAAAATTCCAGAGAGATACCTCACTTTCGGTTAATATGGTATCCTTAAGCACCATACTTTCTCTCATAAGTATGCCCCTGCTTATAACTTTAGCCCAATATATTGCATAAATTTAATCACCTCTGCTAAAAATAAGCATGAGGTGATTATTTATGCAACTAACACAAAAGGAAACAACATTATTAAAGGATTTAAAGGGACAGGAAAAGCTCTGTGTTGAAAAATACACTAAATATGCTTCCTCTGCCCTTGACCCACAGCTAAAGGAGCTTTTTACCTCTATCGCTAATACCGAGCAACAGCATCTTAACACCCTGACACAAATTGAAAGCGGTACAGCGCCCCAGATCGCGAGCGGCTCGGGACAGTCGGTAAAAACAACCTTTACTTCTACCTACGGTATGGGCGACACTCCCGATAAGCAGGCAGACTGCTATCTTTGCTCTGACCTGTTAGCTGACGAGAAGCATGTTTCAGGTCTTTACAATACCTGTATTTTCGAGTTTTCCGATACCGCAGTGCGCGATGCCCTGAATCACATTCAAAAGGAAGAACAACAGCACGGCAAAGCAATTTACGAATATATGTCAACCAACAATATGTATTCATAAAAAAGTAGTGTGAGTGACATAGCACTCACACTACTTTTTTACCTATTAACTTCCGATAAAAAAATCAAAACAAAGCAATATATACCGTTTATTTCTCAATTTCAAATAAACTATCTATTGACACTTCCAATATTTTAGCTATAACATAAATTTCCTTATCAGTTGCAACACGAACTTGACCCTCAAGCTTTGAATAGCTTGTTGGGTTAATATCACAGCCTAGTATTTGCATTTTAGAAATAAAATCTTTTTGTTTTATTCCTTTGGTTTTTCTGAGTTTTTCAATATTTTTACCAACGATGTTACAGTTACCGTATTCATGTTTGCGGAGTTTCAAGCAACTCACCTCTAATTTATCTTTTACAAAATTATATAAGGTAACACGCTTGACATAATTCCGTTACAGAATTATAATAAAATAATTCCGAATAAGAATTATGGGTGGTTTTATGATAAAACGAATAGTAATCGCAGGCAGTAGAAATTATAACAATTATGAAGAGGCAAAAAAGTTTATAGATTTTTGCATAAAAAACATTAAAGAAAAATACGAATTAATATTTGTCTCCGGTGGATGCTATGGGGCGGACAGTCTTGGCGAACGTTATGCCAAAGAAAACGGATATAAAACAGAACTCTACCCTGCTGAGTGGAAAAAATACGGAAAGGCAGCAGGTCCTAAACGAAATATCGAAATGGCAAAAATTGCAAATTATGTTATTTGCTTTTGGGACGGTGAAAGCAACGGCACACGCTCAATGATAGAGTTTGCCAAAAAATTTAACAAACCAATAAAAATAAAGCTTATAAAACCTAAGGCAGAGCCGTAATGAATGGCTCTGCCTTAAGTTTATTCTGCCGTCTTAGCCAAAGCATTTAAACTTGAATCAGATTTTGAAACAAGTATTTTATGCTGTGACTTCGTTAAAATACTCGCAAATCCATCAGGATTTGCTACGTTTTGTGCCTCGCACACCAAAAAATCCTTTATTTACAAAATTCTTCGACCTTAAAGGTGCGTTTTTTTGTGTGGATTTTGGTGAAGCGAAGCCCATAAGGCTAACGCCTATGGGCACAGGTGAACCTAAAGCCGCCTAAAAACCGCCCTTTAAGGCTGGTTCAAGTTCGAATGCTTTGGCTAACCTCAGGTAAACCTGCCACACTTGTAAGCAGTGATAAAAGGCCGGCTAAGCCCGCGGAGCTTAAAACCAGAATCCAATTGATTTCACTTAGCACCGCACCCGTGCCAATTGTTGCCACAGCGGTTTGCGCCATTGTTTTAAGTGCTCTGATACCCGCCGCCTTAATCCATAATTTTGTTTTTTTACTCATTTTCATTCCCCCTATACTAGTTTATTAACAATTTTTTGAATATTTGCGTAATTATAGCCGGCATCGGTCAGTCGCTTGCGCCTTTCCTCGCCGTTGCCCCAAAGTCCCTTAATAACCTCGCGGGCAATTTCCTCGTCACTCTTTTTTACAGGTGCGCCTAATAATCGGTTAACCTCTTTTTGCACCTCGGAATAGTTATAACCTGCCGCACTTAATCTTTGCTTGCGTTCGTCACCGTTACCCCATTTGCCGGCAATTACCTCTTTGGCAATCTGCTCTATTGTTTTCTTAACAGACTTACTGCTTTCATAAACACCAAGCTTATTAGGTATTCCGCTGATAGCGGAAACATCCTTTATTTGTGACTTTAAGCCATTACCTCTTATACAGTAATGACAGTGTGAGCCTGTAGAATTACCCGTACTGCCTTCAATGCCTATCACATCGCCCACCTTTACGGTCTGCCCTGCAGTGACCTTTACCTCTGACAGATGACCGTAATAATACTTATCCACACTGTTTTCCTGTTTGATGCGAACATAAAGACCAAAGCCCTGCTTTTTGTTTGAGGGATTTTCCCAACCTGCCTTTTCAACAACGCCGTTTACGGTGCTTAGCACCTCCTTGCTCTCAATACCGACCAAATCTAAACCGTCGTGAGCGCCGCCTTTGAAAATTTGCGACACCTTGAATTTACTCTTATATGGACTGTTCATATTAAATTTACCTCCGTTGGTTTAATTTTTTTGAGGGTAGTAAATGTTTAGGCTGACGAGAGTCAGCCTATCTAAGATAATATTCTCTTATGATACTTATTGCTCTATTTTTTAATCTATTAACGGCTTGTCGGCTAATATTCATAATATCCGCAATCTCAATATCACTGTAACCGTATATATATTTATATGTAACGATAAGCCTCTGCTTTTCTGAAAGAAGCCTCAGCATATCCTTAACCATTATCCTATCTTCTAAAGAAGCAGAGTATTTTATACCGTCATCCAAAAGTCCTAATTCTGTTTTTTCATATTTTTGCTTTTCCTTTGAAAGAGCAATATATCTGTTTCTGAGCGATACCGCAATATATCTTTTTAACGTTTGCGAGTTGTCATACTTAAAATTCTCAGGTTCAATACCAATCAAAAGTTCAAAAAGAAAAGCCTTAAGCTCTGCCAGAGAATCCTCACCTCCTATCTTTTTTGAAAAAAAGACTATAAGACCTATAAATTCTTTGTTCACAGTCTCGAAAGAAGACTTGTCCCCATTTTTCAGATTTTTAACAAGTTCAATAAGTACCGAGTTACACATTTAACTATCCCCTTTAATAAGAAAGAAAATAGTTTCCAAAATGTAAACCTGTATTTTTTTAAACTTTTTATTCCTATCTTCTTCCTTTTTTTGTAAATTCCTATCAATTGAAGTTTTATTTTAGAATAAAAGGAAGAATAAAAAACGCGAAAACGGTCGAATGCTTTATGCTAAAGCATAAAAATGTCAAAAACCAAAAAATTAAAAAACTTTAACAATATTTTTTAGTTTACTTTTAATGTAAATTGGTGTAAAATTAAATAGTTATAATACTCTCACTTAAAGGACGGTGAAGCTTTGAAAAACATTGTAATAATAGGCGCAGGTCCTGCGGGACTTATGGCTGCAATAACGGCGGCAGAAAAATATAACGGCACACCCGATTCGGTTACATTAATTGAAAAGAATGAGCGCGCAGGCAGAAAACTTATGATAACAGGAAAAGGCAGATGCAATGTTACAAACAACTGCGATGTTGACACCCTTATAAAAAACACCCCTAAAAATGCCCGCTTTTTATATTCAGCATTTTCAAAATTCACCTCTCAGGATGTAATGGACTTTTTTGAAAGCCGCGGCGTTCCCCTAAAAACAGAACGCGGAAACAGGGTATTCCCCGTTTCCGACAAGGCTGTAGATATTGTTGATGCGTTAGTAAATACCGCCAAAAAAAATGGTGTTAAAACCGTTAACGGCGAGGCTCTAAGCATTGTTTTAGAGGACGGTAAAATTATAGGTGTAAAGCTTAAAAACGGTGAAACTGTTACCGCTGACAGTGTAGTTTTAGCTACAGGCGGAATGTCATATTCCGTTACAGGCTCTACAGGTGACGGTTATAAAATTGCCGAAAACCTCGGTCACACCGTTACCGAAATCAAGCCCTCATTAGTACCGCTTGAATGTCACGAGGGCTTTTGCAGTAAGCTTTCGGGACTTTCTCTTAAAAATGTTACCCTTTCGGTTTTTGAGGAGAGTAAAAAAAAGCCTGTATTTTCAGAGCAGGGCGAAATGCTTTTTACCCACTTTGGAATATCGGGCCCGCTTGTTCTGAGTTCGTCGGCATATATGCGAAAAATGGGCAGTAAAAAATATACGGCAGTTATAGATTTAAAGCCTGCTTTAGACCAAGACCAGCTTGATAAACGCATTTTGCGTGATTTTAGCGAGCAAACGAACAAGGATTTTGCAAACTCGCTTGATAAATTACTACCCAAAAGCCTGATCCCCATAATTGTAGGCCTTTCGGGAATACCTGCGCACACTAAGGTCAACCAGATAAGCCGTGAAGAGCGGACAAGACTCGTGACGCTTCTTAAAAATCTGACCCTTAACATTACAGGCTTCAGACCGATTGAAGAAGCAATTATTACAAGCGGCGGTATTTCTGTAAAGGAAATAAACCCTGCTACTATGGAGTCAAAGCTAATAGAGGGGCTTTACTTTGCAGGCGAAATAATTGATACCGATGCCTTTACAGGCGGTTTTAATTTGCAGATAGCCTTTTCGACGGGTTATTTAGCAGGAACTAATATATAAGGAGAAAAAACTATGATTTCAGTTGCTATTGACGGCCCTGCGGGTGCAGGAAAAAGCACACTTTCAAGGAAAGCCGCAGAGGAATTAGGCTTTATTTATGTGGATACAGGCGCGCTTTACCGCACTGTAGGCCTTAAATTTTTAAGATTAGGTGCTACTACCGAGCTTAACTGTGATATTGAAGAAATTCTTAAAAGCACCGCGGTTGACATTCGTTTTGTAGACGGTGTTCAGCGTGTTTTCCTTGACGGCGAGGATGTGTCCGACCTTATCCGCACACCCGAGGCTTCTATGATGGCATCCGCTGTTTCTGCAAAGCCCGTTGTTCGCGAATTCTTACTCGAAATGCAAAGAAAGCTTGCCCGCGAAAACAATGTTTTGATGGACGGCAGAGATATAGGCACAGTAGTGCTTCCAAATGCCACCGTTAAAATCTTTCTTACCGCTTCTGCAGAAGCCCGAGCCGAGCGCAGATATAAGGAGCTTATAGAAAAGGGTATGTCTGTAACCTTTGAGGAGGTTTATGACGATATGGTCAAGCGTGACTATAACGATATGAACCGCGCCGCCGCCCCATTAAAGCAGGCTGACGACGCTATTCTTGCCGATACATCAGGCAACACCTTTGAGCAGTCATTAGAGCTTCTTCTCAAATTAATCAAAGAGGGATTAGAAAACAAATGAAAATAACTTTAGCCGAAACCGCAGGCTTTTGCTTTGGTGTTAACCGAGCGGTAAATATGGTTTATGAGCTTTTGGAAAAAGGCGACAAGGTATGTACCTTAGGACCTATTATTCACAACCCTCAGCTTGTTGATGAATTAGCAAGCAAAGGTGTTAGAATAGTAGAAAGTCCGGGAGAGGTAAATTCAGACGAAACCTTGGTAATCCGCTCACACGGAGTATCCAAGCAGGTTACCGATGAGGCTGTTGCCTGCAACATAAAAATAGCCGATGCCACCTGCCCCTTTGTTGCAAAAATCCATAATATTGTAAGTGAAAAAAGTAAAGAGGGTTTTTTAGTTCTTATTGCAGGCGACCCCGAGCATCAAGAGGTTAAGGGCATAATCGGTCACTGTTTTGGTGAATGCTACGCTCTTAAAACCTTAGAGGAATTAGAAAATTTCCTTAATTCCTATGAAAATATTGCCGAAAAACCCATAATTATGGTGTCGCAAACCACATTTAATGCAGAAATTTGGGATAAATATCAAAAAAATTTTAAAAAAGTATGTACAAACGCGCAAATTTTTGATACAATATGTAATGCTACGTCCAAAAGACAGAGTGAAGCCGATAAACTTTCCCGCATTAATGATGTTATAATCGTCGTTGGCGGTAAGCACAGCTCTAACACAGCCAAGCTTTATGATGTTTGTCGGAAAAACTGTGAACGCACATTTTTTGTCGAGACGGCTGACGAGCTTAGCGGTATCGACCTTAAAAACTGTGCTTCTGTTGGAGTGGTTGCGGGTGCATCAACACCTGCAGGTATAATAAAGGAGGTAATTCATACCATGTCGGAAAATTTACAACCGGTTGAAGAACAGATGGAGGTTAAAGAATCTGTTCAAAAAAGCTTCGAAGAAATGACAGACGAAGAGGCATTCGAGGCTTCTCTCAGCAGCTTAACAGGCGACCAGAAAGTGTGCGGTACAGTTATTGCTGTTAATCCCACTGAAATCACAGTGGATATCGGCAGAGGTGTTACAGGCTACGTTACCGCTGCAGAGTATTCTTCTAATCCTGATGCTAATATGGTGGATGAAGTAAAGGTAGATGATAAGTTAGACCTTATCATTATGAAAATCAGTGATCAGGAAGGAACCGCAATGCTTTCAAAACGCCGTTACGATGCTATTGCCGGTTGGGACAATATAGTAGCCGCTAAGGAATCGGGCGAAATTATCACCGGTTACGTTAAGGAAATTATCAAGGGCGGCGTCGTTGCTTACACTAACAATGTAAGAGTATTTATCCCTGCTTCTCAGGCTACCATGTCGAGAAACGATTCTTTAGAAGAGCTCAAGGGCAAAGAGGTTTCTTTCCGCATTATTGAAATCGGTAGAGGCCGCAGAGCTGTTGGCTCTATCAGAAGCGTTCTTCGCGAGCAGAAAAAGGCTGCCGAGGATAAGGTTTGGGCAGAAATCACCGTAGGCGACCGCTTTACAGGTACTGTTAAATCTCTCACCAGCTACGGCGCATTTGTTGACATCGGCGGTGTGGACGGTATGGTTCACATTTCTGAGCTCTCTTGGCAGAGAATTAAGAATCCTTCCGAGGTTGTTTTGGTAGGAGACACTGTAGAGGTTTACGTTAAGTCTATCGACCCCGAAAAGAGAAAGATTTCTTTAGGCTACAAAAAGGCTGAGGAAAATCCTTGGGTTATCTTCGAAAACAACTACAATGTTGATGATACCGTTAAGGTTACCATCGTTAGTATGACTACATACGGCGCATTTGCTCGTATTATTCCAGGTATTGACGGTCTTATCCACATTTCTCAGATTGCTAATAAGCATGTTGCTAAGCCTCAGGATGAGTTGACCGTAGGTCAAGAGGTTGAAGCAAAGATTACTGCTATTGACTTTGAGAAAAAGCGTGTTAGCCTTTCAATCCGTGCTCTTTTAGAGCCCGAGGAAAAGCCCGAAGAGGCTCCCGCAGCAGAAGAGGCTGATGAGGTTGTTTACGAGACTCCCGAAGAGGTTGTTGCAGAAGTAGTTGCAGAAGTAGTTGAAGAAGTTGCTGCCGAAGAGGTTGTAACCGAAACCGCTGCTGAAGAAGCTGCAGAATAATTTTAAACTTTTTAAAGCTGTCTTTCTTTTACAGTAAGACAGCTTTTATTTTTTGTTCAATATTTAGTTTATTATATATATCTTATTTCCATAAACAGAGGAGGAATAATTTACTCTTGAAAAATCATTTGCTTTTTATTATAATAGATATGATAGTTTTTAATACTCAAATTTTTAAGGAGGTTTTTTAAATGAAACGTATTTTAGCAATTATACTATCAGTAGTTTTGGCACTTTCTTTAGTGGCTTGCGGTGGTACTGCCACAACAAGCAGTGATGCAGAGCCTCAGGGTGCTACTGCAATGGCAATGGGTACAGGCAGCCCTACAGGTACATATTATGCCTACGGCGGTATTATCGGCCAGTATATTAAGAACAATGCCAGCATCAATGTAAACGCTGTTTCAACCGGCGGTTCTAAAGACAATATTCAGGGTATTGATGTAAACGATTATCAGTTAGGTACAGTTCAGTCTGACGTTATGCATTATGCTTGGAACGGCACCCGCTCTTTTGAGGAAGAGGGTAAAATCGCAACCTTCCGCACAGTTGCAGGTCTTTATGCAGAGGCTGTTCAGATTGTAACCACCAACCCCGATATTAAATCTGTTGCTGACCTTAAGGGCAAAAAGGTTTCTATCGGTGCTCCCGGTTCGGGTGTTTACTTCAACGCTATTGACATTCTTAGCGCTGCAGGTATCACTGAAAAGGACATAAATCCCCAGTATCTTAACTTTGACCAGAGTGCTGACGGTTTGAAGGACGGCAAGATTGACGCTGCATTTATTGTTGCCGGTGCTCCCACACCTGCTATTACAGAGCTTTGCATGACCAACACAAAAACAAAAATTGTTCCTGTTGACGGAGACATTGCTGAGAAGCTTATGAAGGATAACACCTTCTATTCCGTTTATAAGATTCCTGCAAAGACTTATAATAATCAGGACGAAGAGGTTTCCACAGTAACAGTTAAAGCAACCTTGATTGTAAGTGCTTCTGCTACTGAGGACGATGTATACAAAATCACAAAATCAATATTCGACAATATCGAGGCTATTTCAAAAGAGCACGCTAAGGGTGCAGAATTAAGCCTCGAGAACGCAACCGAAGGTCTTACAGTTCCTTTCCATAAGGGCGCTGCTAAGTACTTTAAGGAAAAAGGAATCGAAGTAGCAGTTGAATAATTAACCACAGGTTGATTTTTGAAAAGGTAATAGCTGCGGCAAGCTATAGTCGCAGCTATTTTAATGTTTTAATGAAAGGTTGAAAATCGTTGTTATTCTCAAAAAAGAAAGCACCCGAATCCCAAGAGCCTATGGATTTGGATGCTGTAATGAAAAAATTTGACAGAGAATCAAATACTCGTATTTGGGAAGGCAAGCCCAAAATTATAGTTAACTCCATTCTTGCCCTCTTTTCTCTGTTTTGCGTTTATGTAACCTTTTTTGCAACATGGCCTCAGGAAGTAGTTCTTTCAAGCTTTGTCGGATGTATTGTTCTTACGGGCTATCTGCTTTATCCTATGAAAAAGGGTGTTCAAAAGGTTAACTCACTCCCCTGGTATGATATGATTTTAATGGTTTTAGGCTCGGGCTCATTCTTCTATTATACCTTTGATGCTATGACCATTATCAAGCAGGGTAGAAACTTTGAAGTATATCAAATAATACTCGGCACAATAGGCATTCTTTGCTTATTTGAGCTTTGCCGCAGATGTGTGGGACTTCCTATACTTATGGTTGCTACTGCATTTATTGTTTATGCAATTATATGGGGACTGCCTAATCCTGATATAGGAAGACGTGTTGAAACCCTTATAAGTCAGTTGTTCTATTCAACAACATCGGGTATTTTATCAACACCTATTAACACCTGCGCGAAATTTATTGCAATATTTATCATTTTCGGTGCTTTCCTTGAAAGAACAGGAATTGCGGATTTCTTTATTAAGATTTCCAACTCAGTTGTAGGCGGTTTTTCGGGAGGTCCTGCAAAGGTTGCCGTTGTAGCCTCTGCTATGGAGGGTATGGTATCAGGCTCATCTGTTGCTAATACGGTAGGCTCGGGCTCTGTTACAATTCCGCTTATGAAGAAAACGGGCTACAAACCGGAGTTCGCCGCCGCTGCTGAGGCAGCCGCATCAACGGGCGGTCAGATAATGCCGCCTATTATGGGTGCCGCCGCATTCCTTATGGCAGAAAACATAGGTGTTCCTTATAGCAATATTGTTGTTCGTGCAATCTTGCCCGCTGTTTTATACTTTTTGGGCGTTTTCATTGCCGTTCACCTAGAGGCTAAAAAGGACGGACTTCGCGGTCTTACAAAAGAAGAACTGCCTAAGTTCTTACCCCTTTTAAAGCAATCCTATCTGCTTTTACCACTGATTATTTTGATTGCTTTGGTAGGCTCAGGCTCAAGGTCTATTGCTTATGCCGCCGCTATTGCGATTATTGCAACAATTATTGTAGGTTTGTTTAATAAAGAAAATCGCATTACACCTATGCGTGTATTTGAGGCTTTAGCCGCCGGTGGTCAGGGAATGATTACCGTAGCCGTTGCCTGCGGTGTTGCAGGTATCATTGCAGGAACTATTACAATGACAGGTCTTGCTAACATAATCATTAACGGTATTGTTGCAATTGCAGGTAATCAGGTAATTATTGCTCTCTTCCTAACAATGCTTTGCTGTATTGTTCTTGGTATGGGTGTGCCGACCACTGCAAACTACTGCATTATGGCGGCAACCTGCGCGCCAATTCTCATTAAAATGGGTGTTCCCGATATTGCGGCGCATTTCTTTGTATTCTATTTCGGTATTGTTGCCGACCTTACACCACCCGTTGCCCTTGCGGCTTATGCGGGCGCCGCTATTGCGCAGGCTAATCCTATGAAAACGGCATTTACTGCTACAAAGCTAGCCATTGGCGCATTTATTGTTCCTTATGTTTTCGCACTTAACCCCGCAATGCTATTTGTTGATACAGGTGTATTCGAGGTTATATTAATCTGCATTACCTCGGTTGTAGGTATATTCGGTGTTTCTGCCGCGTTAGAGGGCTTCTTCCTTAAACGGATGACCTGGTACGAGCGACTTATAAGCACCGTTGGCGGATTGTTACTTATCTACCCTGGAATAGTAACCGACATAATAGGTTTATCATTAGTTGGCGTGGTTGCACTTTTACAAGCAATAAGTAAAAAAGCTCTGACAACATAAATAATAACTTTGACACAACAAAAATAACTCCACTTCAACTCAGTGGAGTTATTTTTTTATTGTATTATCAATTAAAAACCTAAAAGACACGAGCCTGCATCTACAAGGCTTTGCATTCTGTTTTCTGCATCAGTAGCAGAATTGCCCACAGCGCATACATAAATTTTGATTTTCGGCTCTGTGCCTGATGGGCGAACAATAAACGAACTGCCGTTTTCAAGGAAATAGCAAAGCACATTTGATTTGGGAAGTGTAAGAACGGTTTTCTCATCAGTTATTGTATTTATAGAAACCGACTCGCCGTAATCATTGATTTTAATAACCTTGCTGCCGTCAATCTCATCAGGCGCATTTTCACGAAGAGACGCCATAATATTCTTGATTTTTTCCATACCGCTTTGACCTTCACAGGTGAAGCTCTTTTGCTGTGTATAGAAATAGCCGTATTTAGCATATATACCATCAAGCACATCGGCTAAGGTCTTACCCTCTGATTTGTAGTATGCCGCCATTTCACAGATAAGCATTGATGCTACAACGGCATCCTTATCTCTGGCATAGCTACCTGCAAGGTAACCGTAGCTTTCCTCAAAACCGAAGATATAGCGGTCCTGCTCGTTTTTCTCGGCAAGAATGGTTATCTGCTCGCCTATAAACTTAAAGCCTGTGAGCACGTTTACAAGGGTGCAACCGTAATCGTCTGCGATTTTTTGGCATAGCTCTGTAGAAACGATAGTTTTTACTGCCAACGGATTTTGGGGTAATGTACCGTTAGCGGTGCGACGCTCAAGAATATAGTTAAGTAAAAGCACACCAACATCATTACCACTAAAAAGCTCAAATTCTCCATTTATATTAACCGCAATACCAACTCGGTCACTGTCGGGATCGGTGGCAAGCAAAATATCGGGATTATAGCTCTCAGCCACCTTTAGTGCACATTCAAATGCCTGACGGATTTCGGGGTTGGGATACGGTGCTGTTGGGAAATTACCGTCGGGATTTTCCTGCTCGGGAACTACAGCTACATTATTAATGCCAAGTCTTTTAAGAATGGCTCTTACAGGCTTGTTTCCCGCACCGTTAAGTGGGGTGTAAACTACCCTTAAGTCAGAAAGGTCGGCATTTTTTTCTACACGCTGAGCCTCAACATTGTCAAGATATTCATTAATAATATCGTCACCGATATATTCAATCATACCGCTTTTAACGGCCTCGTCATAATCGGTGGTTTTAACACCCGAGAAAATATCAACACTCTGCATTATGGAAAGCACAAAGTCTGCGGCCTCGGGACCCAATTGACTGCCGTCAGGACCGTATGCCTTATATCCGTTATACTTTGCGGGGTTGTGGCTGGCAGTTACTACCACGCCTGCATCGCATTTAAGTCTTCTTACCGCAAAGGAAAGCATAGGAGTTGGCATTAACTCTTTATAGATATAAACCTTAATACCGTTAGCGGCAAAAATAGCGGCGGCGGCACGCGCAAAAACATCCGATTTAATGCGGCTATCGTAAGCTATAGCAATTTTACCGTCCTTTGTTACACTGTTAACATAGGCGGCAAGTCCCTGTGAAGCCTGACCTACTGTGTATATATTCATACGATTTGTACCCGCGCCTATTACACCTCTGAGTCCTGCTGTGCCGAATTCAAGACTTTTATAAAAAGCATCGGATATAAGCTCGTCGTTGCCCTCAATTTCCTTTAATTCTTTTACTAAATCGGGATCGCCGACAGCCTTTTCACGCCATAATTTGTACTGTTCATTAATCATTTTAGGGTCGCTCCTTAAATTGTTGGTATATAAAAAATTAATTATTATTTACGGTTTCTGCAAAGGTTATTTCACAGCCTATTGATTGCTGGGCTTTGGTTAGTCCCTCAGCTACTATTTCTTTTGTTCTGTTAAAACTTTTTAAGGCTTTGTTTGCCGCGGTAGTGTCAAGTGAGTACTTTGTACTGCCCCAATCCTCAGCCTCTAAAGGATAGATGGTATACTGATAACCGCTACCGCCTTTGTATTTATTAACCCAAGTGGGTATAATATCAATACTGTCAAGTGTTACATCTTCACCAAGCTTTCTAAGAGTATAGGTAAAGAACATACCGTCCTCAGTATGACCTGAGGGGCAACTGTCCATAAGTTCCTGACGCTGATTTGAAACTGCATTGCCCGTAGAATAAAGGCAAACGGTGGTATTTTGTCCATCCTCGGAGTATATAAGCTCAACAGGCTCTATAACGTGAGGGTGGCTTCCTATAATTATATCAACACCTAAGTTTGAAAGCCTCTGTGCAATAGATTTTTGCCAAGTGTTAGCAGTTAGTTTATATTCATTACCCCAATGCATATAAAATACTATAAACTCTGCGCCCTCAGATTTCATACTATTTATTGTATTCTCGGCTTCGGTATAAAATAACTCAATATTGTTATAAGAAAAAGAGGAAATAAGGTTGTTTGCTTCTGCCGAAATGATAGAGCCGTTAATATATTTTCTGCCGGCTATTTTTCCCTCGGGGTCGCTTTCGTAGGTGTAGTTTGCCATACCTATTTTAATACCGTTTATATCTTTTACGGTATATATGGGCTCGCTTTCGGTTTCCCTTGTGCCTATAAACTCAATGCCTTTTTGCTTTAGTATCTGAGCAGTTCTTTTAAGACCGAAAAGTCCCGTATCATAGCTATGATTGTTAGAGGTTAATAGAAAATTAATCCCCGAAGCTTTTATTACATCTGCAAGACTGTCGGGTGTATTAAATGTGGGGTAACCGCTGAATTTACCCGACTCGGTGCCGCCAAAGGTAACCTCTAAATTAGCAACTGCCAAATCTACGGCTTTAAAATAGGGTGAACACTCTTTGAAAAATGCACTGAAATCATATTCACCCGTAGCGCTGACATAGGCACCGTCAAGCTGAGTGCTGTGCACCATTATGTCACCGGTGCTTAGCACTGTGGCAAAGCTTTCCTTGATTTCAGGCTCAGATTCTTGTGACACTAACGATTCTGTAGTTGTAGGACCGTTTTTATCGGGCTTATCATCGGGTGTTACTATAGAATAAATTATGAATGAAAAAAGCGCAATTATACCAACCAACAGTAATGCACAACAGGAAAGAAAAATTCTGCGGCGGATAATAGCTTTTTGACGTCTGGTTTTTGTTTTTGCCATTTTAAAACATCCTTTAAATAAATATGCAAAGTAATATCGGCAGTAGAATAGCGGGCAAATAATTCATAACCTTAATTTTAGTTATTCCCAACATATTAAGGCTTAATGCAATTATAAGCGCCGAGCCTATGATTGACATTTGTGTCACCGCGGCATCTGTAAGTATTGGGGCTACAAAAACCGCCAATAAAGTTATACCGCCCTCAATTAAAAGCACGGGTATAGCGGCGAAAACAACCCCCACACCGAAAGTAGACGTAAGCGCTATAGTTGAAACCGAGTCAATAACTGTTTTAGAATAAAGCATAGAGTTATCACCGTTTATTCCGCTTTCAATAGACCCTACAACCGTCATAGCACCGACACAGAAAAGAAGCGTTGCTGTTACGAAGCCCTCTGCAAAACGGCTGTCATTATCGCCACGGCTTAAAGCGTTTTGTAGCTTTATGCCTATTCGGTTAATCTGCTTGTCCAAATCAATAAGCTCGCCTAAAACAGAACCGAGAGCGAAAGAAATTATTATAACAATTATGTTGGCGCCCTCTTCAAAAAGACCTGTTATACCTATGTACATAACGCATAGCGCCATTCCGTGCATTAAGGCGTTTTTTACCCTATCGGGAATACCTTTTTTAAGCAAAAGCCCGAAAAGGCCTGCAATTATTACAACAAAAAAATTAACAACCGCTCCGCTTAAGAAAATTTTTCCAAACGCAGATATTTCATTTGAAAAATCCATAAATTTTCACCTATATAAAATAATACATTAAAAGGTAAAAAAAATCAATAAAAAAGTCCGCCTTATTTTAATATAAGACAGACTTTTTTATTAACAAACAATTAATCAAGCTTTAAAATCAGTTTAAGTATGTTTTTGGCGCAAGCTTCTAAATGAGCTCGGGTAAGTTTTCCGCTTTCGAGGTGTTCTTTAAGCTGTTCAGGGTTACCTACAGGCATACTTAGGTCGTTTCCGGCAAGCACATTGTTTGCCCTATCCCCCGGTGTGCCCCAATCGGTCATAACCATTCCCTTATAGCCCCACTCATTACGTAGAATTTCAGTTATGAGTTCATAGTTAGCACATGCTCTGACATTGTTTATAATATTATAACTCGTCATTATAGCCCAAGGCTCTGCTTCTTTAACGCATATTTCAAATCCACGTAAATAAATTTCACGAAGTGCTCTTTCTGATAGTCGGCTATCGCTATAGAATCGATTAGTTTCCTTATTATTGCAGGCAAAATGCTTTGGGGTGGCGGCAATTTTTTCGCTTTGAATACCCTTCACCTTTGCGGCGGCAAATTTACCCGAAATTAGTGGGTCCTCACTAAAATATTCAAAGTTTCTGCCGCAAAGCGGATTGCGGTGAATATTAAGAGCAGGTGTCAGCCAAACAGCAAGACCGTTTTCCTTAGCTTCAATTGCACCGGCTTTGCCAATCTCGTAAGCAAGCTCTGTGTCCCACGTGCAAGCAATTAATGTAGCGCAGGGCCAAGCAGTGGTAGGAATACCGGTTTGGGGGTCTATGCGCACTCCTGCAGGACCGTCAACCGTCATAATAGGAGGAATGCCTAGTCTCGCAATATCCCCAAAACCTGATGTATTGGCAAGGCCCTTGTTTGAAACACCGCCTAACAGTCCAATTAATTCTTGGTCGGTAAGCTGTGTCAAGAATTCGTCAAGTGTTATTTTGCCATCTGCTACAGCAGAAAGCGAAATTGGTTTTTCGCTATTAATTGGTGTGGCATTATTCATTGGTGCTGAAGTTTTAGAATAGTCGTTTATCGGGAAATCGGGCAATTCTTCAAAGCTACCGTCTGCAAGCATTCTTTTGCCAAGCTTATTTGGAGCGCAACACTGTGCTAACTGCTCTGTCACAACAAAGGCTTCTTCTACAGTGTATCTATAATCAGCTTCTATCAGATTACGGCAGTTATTGCCCACATAGAATATATAGTCACCCTTTTCGAGCAAATATGCGGATTTTTGAAGCTTACCAAGGTCGTCGTAGCTTGCCATATCAGCAATATTAAATTCTATAATTATGTCCTCGGTCTCATTTGGTGATAAAAGCTTGGTCTTTTTAAAGCCAATTAAAGATACCTTACTTTTGCCAAGCACACCCTGAGGCGCTAAATAATAAACCTGTACAACCTCTTTGCCCGAAAACTTTCCTATATTTTTAACCGAAACAGAAATTGCTATTTTATCGCTTTTTAAGGTGGCAATGGGTTTGCTTATTTCAAAATTAGTATAAGAAAGACCGTAACCAAATGGATAGTTTACTTTATCTTTGGCATCGGGTATAGTTTCAAAATAGCGGTAGCCTACATAAATATCTTCAAAATAATTTACATAATCCTTACTTTCATTAAAGGTATCGGCATTTGGATAATCGCTGAATTCCTTTGCGAAGGTGTCAGTCAGCTTGCCTGAGGGGTTAACGTCACCGCAAAGTATATCAGCAATAGCCAGTCCGCCCTCAATACCTGCCTGCCACGCAAGCAGAGCCGCATCAATTCTCGGGTTTTCCTTTATCCAGCTAACATCTATCATACCACCAATGTCAAGAACAGCTACACAGTGCTCAAAGTGTGCGGTAACATCATCAACCATTTTTTGTTCGGTATCAGTAAGGTAAAAATCACCCTTTTCGCTTGAACGGTCACAACCCTCGCCTGAAAAACGATGTATTGTAATAATCGCAACATCGGCTTGCTTTGAAGCCTCTTCAATAAGCTCTTCGGGAAGTTCAATTTCATCAAAAAGCTTTTGGTTAAGATAATGTAGGCCGACGTTATATTGATCAAGTAGGGGAAGTGTGTAGTCATAATAAAATTTTGTTACCGGTTCGTAAACCTTGATTTCGGGGGATTTACACATAAAGCCCTCATAAATATTACGAACATAGTCACAGAAAACCATACCGCTTCCGCCACCGCCCTTTACATAGTCAAGACTGCCTATGCCAAAAAGAGCCACAGTTGTATTCTTTTTAAGGGGTAGAATACCGTTGTTTTCAAGCAGTACCATACCCTCGGTAGCAGCCCTTCTTGAAAGCTCAATATGCTCTTTGTCGGCAGTAAGGCGTCTGCCGTTTTCACCTAAACCTGTGGTAAGGTTGTATTTATACCTTGCCCATTTTTCAGCCTTAACTTTTTCGCAGTTCCTTGCAATATTCATAAAATACCTCCCGAAATTTATTTTCTAATTGCATTGTAAGACAAATTATGCTATAATACAAGTAAATTAATTTGAATTTGCGGACAAAATGTGCAGGTTTTGGAGAAAATAATGAAAAATATATTTCGCGAAGTTAAAAAGGATTTGAATTTTTTTACCGCACAGCACCTTAATTATCCCGCACATATTCACGAGGGTATTGAACTGATTTTTGTGAAACGAGGCGGAGGAATGGCTTTTTGTGACGGCAAAAAGTATCTTCTTACTGAAAATTCATTCTTTTTGGTTTTTCCAAATAAAATACATCATTATAAGGAATGTTTATCGGGTGAATATATAATTTTAATAGTAAAACCGTCAGTTTTATTGAAGTACAGTGATATTTTTCTTGAGGGTGAGCCAGTTTCTGCCTTATATACCTTTGAAAACGAAAATGATGACAACATTATATATTTGCTTGAAACCGCTTTACAGGAATTTAATCGCGACGGGCGCAGCAGTATTATTGATGCCTATTTAACCGCGTTTTTCGGCAAGCTGATTAAATTTTACACCATTAATAAATGTAATTTATCACAGGATACAGTTTTGCAAATTTTAAGGTATTGCGCCGATAATTATAAGGATAATATTACTGTGGGAGACATCGCCGAAAACCTGCACATCAGCCGAAGCTGTGTCTCGCACATATTCAGCTCCCGACTTTCCATAAACTTTTGTGATTATATAAACTCTTTGCGTCTTGCAGATGCAGTACAGCTCTTAAACTGTAAAAATTATTCAATAACCGAGATTTCGGATATGTCGGGCTTCCCTACAATACGCACATTTAACCGAGCATTTTTAAAGCATTACGGTGTTTCACCCTCGGCGTACCGACAGAGACTTTTATGAAATATAATATTTAGGAGTGAAATAAATGGCAATACGGCTTAATACCGACAAAAAAATAGTTGCCCGTGTAAAAGAAGGGCTTAAAATGAAAGGCGGATACTGCCCCTGCAGATTAGAAAAAACCGAAGATTTTAAATGTATGTGTAAAGAGTTCAGAGAGCAGATAGCCGACCCCGATTTTGAGGGCTACTGTCACTGTATGTTATACTACAAAGAAAAGGAGAAATAAAAAATGTCAGTTTTAAAGATTACAAAAGAAAATTTTGAGGAGCTTGTTTTTAAAAGCGAGAAGCCTGTTTTACTCGATTTTTACGCCGATTGGTGCGGACCCTGTCAGATGGTGTCACCTATAGTTGAAGAAATAGGCAAAGAACACCCCGAATATGCGGTAGGTAAAATAAATGTTGACGAACAACCCGAAATTACCGCCAAGTTTGGCATTTCAAGTATCCCCGCGCTCTTTGTTATAAAGGATGGAAAGATTGTAAACAGTGCGGTAGGCGCCAGACCTAAAGAGGATATACTTAATATGTTTAAATAATATAATAAAAATCCGACCCTTGAGGCACCTTTCTTACGGAGGGGGCCTCAAGGGTCGGATTTACTTTTTGAAAGGTTTTTAAGAATTAGATGCCCTTTAAATTTTTAACCTATGTCTTCAAACCCCTACATATTTTAAGTTTTAGTTATGCAATCGTTGTTCTTAACTTTGGACGTGCTTATTGATTGTTTTAATAATTCTATAAATTTTTCAGTCAAATCCGATAGATTTTTATCGGTTCTCAAAATATATCCTATCATATAACAGTTATTGCTCTCAAACGGTATGCTCACAATTCTTCCTTTATTGAGCAGTGAAGGCATAATTCCTGTACCAATAGTATAACTGTCAGTACCTAATAAACAGTTCATAAGGCTCGCTCTATCGCTAATTTCCACCTGCTTGTTGCTGGAAATACTAGCCAGCTCTTCGGCAAAAAAAGAGTTATTATGCTCTCCCTGCTCATAAGAAACATACGGATAATCTTTTAATTTTTCAAATGTTATTACAGTTTGATTTGCAATAGGATGATTTTTGCGAACAAACACATGCGGCATAACCTTTAAAACCGGATTAAAGGTTATACCCCTTTGCGAAAGATATCTGTCCATAACGCTATAATCGGTATCTTTGATTGCTATGACGCCAACATCACAATAAGCAGTCTCTATTTCACGTATCACATCATAGGTTTTCATCTCACGCAAAGAAAAGCGATAATGACTATCTTTTGTTTCATTAATCAATTTTGTGAAAATATCTGCAACAAAATCATAATGCTGTGTAGACACATATAATCTTGTGCAAATATTATTATCTGCATATCTGTTAATAATGAAATCACTTTGCTCAACTATCTGGCGCGCATACCTTGCAAATTCGGCGCCTTCATTGGTTAAATATATACCGTTTCCAACACGTTCAAATATTTTAACATTCAATTCCTGCTCTAAAGCTCTAATACTGACCGACAGGCTTGACTGTGCCACGAATAATTGTTTTGCCGCCTCGTTAAAGGAGCCATATTCTGCAATTTTCAGCACATACGCACATTGTTGGATAGTCATTTTGTTACCTCCTCTGAACTTCTTACGTTTAAAGGGACTTTTGGAAGTTTCCAATGATATTTAGTTGCAAACATCCTTACAAGAATTATTATAGACATTGCAACTATAATTGCAATAACTTTATCACCGTTTATTCTTATAAAATAATAAAAGCCGCTACCCAAAATTGAAGCCAATGCATATATGTGCTTTTTCAGAACATACGGCGTTTTATCGACTAAAACATCACGAATAATGCCTCCACCGATTCCTGTAAGTAATCCCATAGATATTGCAAATATTGCTTTGTTAGAAAAACCGGAGTTACAGGTTATTTCCGTACCCGTAATTGAAAAAGCCGCAAGACCTACTGCGTCAAAAAAATTGTTGACGCTTTCTATTCGTTTTTGAAGTATTTCGAATTTTTGAGCGTTAAAATAAGAAATAACGAAAACAATAATTGATGTCATAGCGGCAATTACTAAAATTATTGCATTTGAAAAAATCGTGGGTGGAAATTCCCCTAAAAAAACATCTCTTAACACTCCCCCGCCAACAGATGTTATGCAACCAACCAACACTACACCAAACAGGTCTAAAGAACGCCTTACCGCAATCAAAGCCCCCGAAACAGCAAAAGCAACAGTGCCTATAAGTTCGGTAATAAAAACTATAGTTGTTTCGTTCATAAAAAAGCTCTCTGTTTTTAAATCAAAGTCCCATTTCTTCTTTTACCTGCTTAAAGCATTCTGTGATAAAGAGGATATCTTCTTCACTAAGTGCAGCAGACATTTGAGTCCTTATTCTTGCTTTACCGCGGGGTACTACGGGATATGAAAAAGCTACCACATAAACACCCTTATCCATCATACGTTTTGCCATTTCAACAGCCTTGTGCTCATCATAAAGCATAACAGGAATAATGGGTGTTCCGCCGTCTATAACATTCAAACCTATTTCCTTGATTTTCTGTGCAAACAGCTTTGTATTGTTAAAAAGTTTTTCTTTGATTGAAGTATCTTTTTCTAACATTTCTAAAACTTTAATTGAACCTGCAGTAACGGCAGGGGCTAATGTGTTTGAGAAAAGATACGGACGCGAACGCTGACGAAGAAGGTCTATGATTTCTCTTCGACCTGAAGTAAACCCACCCGATGCACCACCAAGAGCCTTGCCGAATGTACCGGTAATAATATCTACTCTACCGCTAACGCCACAATGTTCTGGAGTGCCTCGTCCTGTTTCACCCATAAAGCCTACAGCATGGCTGTCGTCCACCATAACGAGTGCGTCATATTCATCAGCAAGGTCACATATTGCTTTTAAATTTGCAACAATACCGTCCATTGAAAACACACCGTCTGTTGCAATAAGCTTTATTCGACAGTCTTTTGCTTCTTCAAGTTTTGCACGAAGATCTTCCATATTGTTATTTTTATAACGGAATCTTTTTGCTTTGCAAAGACGAACGCCGTCAATAATACTTGCATGGTTAAGTTCATCGCTTATTACAGCATCTTCATCGGTAAGAAGTGTCTCAAAAAGGCCACCATTTGCATCAAAGCAAGAGGAATAAAGAATGGTGTCCTCTGTGCCTAAAAAAGCACTTAATTTGTTTTCTAAATTCTTATGTAATTCTTGTGTGCCGCATATAAATCTTACGGATGAAAGACCGTATCCGTAGTTGTCATAACTCTCTTTTGCAGCGTTAATAACATCAGGATTATTACCAAGACCCAAATAGTTATTAGCACACATATTTATAACTTCTTTACCGTTAGAGAGTTTTACTTTTGCTCCTTGTGGTGTGGTTATAATCTTTTCGCTTTTGGTAAGGCCTTCTTTTTCAATTGTTTCACAAGTTTCTTTAAAATATTTAAGTGCAGTTTTCATGTCTTTACTCCTTAACCTAATTTTGTCCAATCAAGAATAACCTTGCCACATTTACCGCTATTCATAGCTTCAAAACCTTTTTCATATTCGGTTATGTCTAATCTGTGAGTGATTATGTTTGAAATATCAAGGCCACCCTGAAGCATTGCCGACATTTTGTACCAGGTTTCATGCATTTGTCTGCCGTAGATACCCTTAATGATAAGACCGTTAAATATAATTTTTGACCAGTCTATTTTGGTATCACTCTTTAAAAGACCAAGCAGAGCAATTCTACCGCCGTGAATCATACAATCAATCATAGCGTTAAAGGCAATCTCGCTACCCGACATTTCAAGGCCTACGTCAAAGCCCTCTTTAATACCTATTTCATTCATAAAAGTTTGCAAATCTGTTTTTGCAGTGTTAACGGTGTATTTGATACCAAGTGTTTTGGCAAGTTTCAATCTTTCGTCATTAATATCTGTAATAACAACGTGGCGAGCGCCAACAAATTTGCAAACAGCCGCCGCCATAATACCTATTGGACCTGCACCTGTAATAAGAACATCTTCACCTGTAAGGTCAAAAGATAGCGCAGTATGTACTGCGTTACCAAACGGATCAAATATTGAATACATCTCTTCAGGAATACCTTTTTCGCATCTACGTACATTCTCTTGGGGAATAACCAAATACTGTGCAAAAGCGCCATCGCGGTTTACACCTACACCAACTGTTTCCTTGCATAAATGTCCGTTACCTGCAAGACAGTTTCTGCATTTGCCGCAAACAATGTGACCTTCGCCCGAAACGATATCGCCTATGTGCCAGTTTTTAACATTGGCGCCAATTTCCACAATTTCACCCACATATTCGTGACCGATTATTCGTGGGGTTTGGATGGTTTTTTGAGACCACTCATCCCAATTGTAAATGTGTAAGTCTGTGCCGCATATAGCGGTTTTATGTATTTTGATTTTTACATCATTATCCGAAATCTGTGGTTCTGGAACCTCTTCAAACCATAAACCCTTTTGAGCATATTTTTTAACAAGTGCTTTCATTGTATTCACTCCTAAAATAACCTGATATCAAATGTCTACTTAATTATATCATTACAAAATAAAAGTTACTAATATAAAAAATCTATCAATATCATTCAAAAAAGTTAGAGTGTATTTTTATTCTAGCCTCGGCGCTACCGCACCTATCGCCTCGCATACGCTCGTTGCCGCGCCTAAGCAACAGTCCACGGACTGTTGCTTTTAACGCCTTGTTCGAATCCCTTCTATTTTCGAAAAACAAAAAAGTAAAACCGACCTCAAGGGTCGGCTTTACTTTTTGGCAAGTCACTACAAAAAAGATATTTTTGTTCAATTATACGGAGGGATTTGAACCCTCGTAATATTTTAAAGTTAATTTTATGATATGATTTTATACGTAAAATTTGGAGTTTCATTATGAACATCATCAAAAACTTCTAACATCAATTTGCATTCATCTTGTAATTCTTTTTTCATAGAATAAAATCCGTGAAGTTCCGCAGCGAAATTTTCACGTTCATAAAATAAACCGTCCAAACAATCCCAAAGAGCATCCCAATTAGCTCCATAATATTCTGGTAAACCAAACTTTTCTTTAAGCATTAGGTGAATTTCGCCTAAATATTTGCATTCAGAAAAATTCAATATAATGGGATTTTCTGTTATTTCTTTAAACTTATGATAATCATTGTAGTTCATTTTTTTCCTCCTATACAATTTCAAAAAATGTTTGATAATGTCATACGAAACAAATATTAATCCATCATTAGAATATATTATTCTTTGACCGTTTCGAAATCCGCCTTTATAATTGATATCTGCTTCATACCAAATTCTACCTTCTTTACTTGGTAAATGACCATTACGATTGTTATATACACCTCTTGTTATCATGCGGTCAGGTGCCACTATTCTTAGATTACCTAAAAAGTTTTTAAACCCTAATTTTTCAGCTTCCTTATATTCAATATAATAATCAGGTAATTTTGATTCATGCTTGAGTGTCCAGTCTGCACCATCTTTTCCATTAATTGTAGCAGTTCCAGATTTCACTGTTTTCATAACAAGTATACTACATCTGCACCTATTATGCAACGGTGGTTCTTTATCAGTCTCTTCATTTATCAACCAAATCTTTCCATGGCGACTTCTACATTCATAGCATGTCTTCCAATCTAAAATGGCTATCCAATTTTTATATTTGCTACTTTCGGCAAATTCCGGATTCCAATTTGAACCGTTAATTATTTGTAACAGTAGATAAGCAAAAATATCCATATACACACCTCCTTTTATGAAATATTATACATAAAACAAAACCGACATTCACCGACATCTTTTTGAAATGGTATAATCTTTATAAGGAGTTGATAATATAAAAAATACTTACACATCAGAGCAAAAGCAAACTATTATTGAACGTTACATATTAGGTGGCGAAACATATTTGCAAATAAGTGCGGATACAGGTATAGCCAAAAGCACCTTTTATTCGTGGCTCAAACAATATAACATTGAAAAAGAAATGGCTAAGAAAAAGACGGTTAACTATCGCAACTTTATGCTACTCGAAAACAAAGTTGAGCGACTTGAAAATATGGTGAATATATTAAAGATTGTGGGTGGTATAGAAGATATACCTTTAAGAAAGAAATTATATCTTGCTGAACGATTTTATAACGAGTATAGTGTTCACTTAATATGCGAGACATTAGATATTCCACGAGGCACTTTTTATAACCATGTTTTGCGAAACAAAAAAGATAACACTTGGTATGCAAAACGAAAAGAAGAATTACGCCTACGCATACAAGAAATATATGATGAAAACAGACAAATTTTTGGAGCCGATAAAATAGCTACTATTATGAAGAATGAGGGTATTGCCGTCTCAACGGAAATGGTTCGAAAACTTATGAGAGAAATGGGCATCGGTAGTGTTCGACAAAGTGCGAAAAAACTCTATGAAGATGAATGCAAAAAGCACAAGAACTATGTTAATCAACAATTCGACCCACATGCACCTAATGAAGTTTGGGTTAGTGATGTTACATATTTTAAATTTAATGAAAAGGCATATTATATTTGTGTAGTCATTGACCTGTTTTCAAGAAAGGTTATATCTTATAAAATCGGCAAGAAGAACAGTACGCAATTAGTAACCTCTACATTAAAAATGGCTTACGAAGACCGTAAGCCGAATTCATCTTTAATATATCATACTGATAGGGGTTTCAATTTCTGTTCAAGGGGTATGGCAGAGTATATAAAGTCAATTCAAATAACACATTCTTTTTCAAGACCATATGTTCCTTATGATAATTCAGTAGTGGAATCATTTTTTGCTTCGCTAAAAAGAGAAGAACTTTACCGAACAAAATATCGTTCTGAATCAGAGTTTATGTTAGCGGTTAGTGATTATATGGACTTCTTTAACACAAGAAGACCTCACCGAAAATTGCAATACAGGACTCCCGAACAAAAAGAACACGATTATGCCTTGAATAACGGACTTTCAGCCTGTTGAGATATAGACTGAGGGGTTCGAAAAGATTTGTTATTTATTTTTTTGTGTTCTATTTTGGAGCTTTTTGAAAATCAGTCCACATCTTAAAATAAAAAAGCGACCTCGAAAAGTCGCTTAAATAAAGGGTTAATAAGCAAAACACCATTGGAGTCCAAACCGTAGGGGTTCAGATTTCAATGGTGTCTTTATAT
>CAZNTP010000008.1:0-6086 GCA_964575985.1 uncultured Ruminococcus sp.
ATTGGAGATTTTTATACCTATTTGTGCTGACGCTTTAGCGGCAGAATGGAGATTATTATGAATTTTGATAATTTTATAGCTAATCTTCCCTATATGGGAAAAGGTATGCTCGGTATACTTATAGTTATGGGAGCAATTATTCTTGTAACTATACTTCTTAATAAAGTATTTTCGGGTAAAAATTAAAATTTACAGAAAATTTATTTACTAAAAAAAGGAAATGTTATATAATAAGCTTACAGCAAACGTTGTAAGCTTATTTTAGTATGAGGAGTAGTTATGGAGCTTAATTCTAAAAACATAAAAAAACTCTTGCTTGTTATTTTTTTAGGCGCGGTAATTTTTACGGCGGTGCAAAATGTGGGAAGCGTATTAGCCGTTGTTTCAAGGGTGTTCTCGCTTTTTACGCCTATAGTGGCGGCGCTTTGCATTGCCTTTGTGCTTAATGTTTTGCTGATTGCGCTTGAAACTAAGGTTTTCTTCTTTATGGACAAGGCCAATAAAAAAATCGTAAGAGCATTAAAAAGACCGCTTTGCTTGGTGTTTACCTATCTTATAGGTTTAGGTCTTATTTCATTGCTGATACTTGTTATTATTCCTGATATTATTGATACTATAGTTTATATTGCAGAAAAGCTACCCGGATTTGTAGTGCAGGTTACCGGTTGGGTGCAGGGGCTTATTGATAAGTTCGGGCTTGAAATTGAGGAACTTCCCGGTACAGATATTAACTGGACTAATGTTGCGAACGCTTTGAAGGATTGGATAGCAGGCTCTGAGGCTAAAATTTTCGGCGATGCGCTTAATATTACAACCTCTGTCTTCTCGGGTGTGTTTGATACGCTTTTAAGCTTTGTGATTTCGGTTTATGTTTTAGCTCAAAAGGAAAAAATCGGTGCATTTGTAAAGCGTATGATAAATGCGCTTTTCCCTCAAAAAGCTACCGAAATAATATATCATATTTCTTCGCAAAGCGCTTTTACCTTTTCGAAATTTATAGGCGGTCAGCTGACAGAGGCGCTAATCCTTGGCACGCTTTGCTTTATAGGTATGTTGATTTTCGGTTTCCCAAATGCGCTTATAATTTCGGTGCTTATAGGCGTTACATCTTTAGTGCCGATAGTCGGCGCTACTGTGGGTGTGGTAGTTGGTGCATTGTTAATCTTTATTACAAGCCCCATAAAAGCCTTGCTCTTTGTGGTATTTTTCTTAGTGCTTCAGCAATTAGAGGGTAACCTTATTTATCCAAGAGTTGTCGGCAAGGCTGTAGGTCTTCCAGGTGTGCTTGTTGTAAGCGCTGTGCTTATAGGCGGAAATATAGGCGGTATAATGGGTACACTTGTTGCAGTACCTACCTGTGCGGTGCTCTTTGTATTCCTTAAAGAAATAATATCTTATTGTCAAAGAATAAAAGCATCAAAAGAAGAAATAGCAGAATAAATTTAACGGGAATGAGGATTAACCTCATTCCCGTTTTAGCTTTAAAGAATTATTAAGTCATTAGGGCTTTTGGTAAGATTGCGGTAGCCGTTATTGGTTATAACTACCATATCTTCAATACGCACGCCGAATTCGTTTTCTATATAAATGCCAGGCTCAACTGTCATAATCATACCTGTTTGCAAAGGGGTAATGTCCCTGGTATTGCAGGCGGGGCTTTCGTGTATTTCGAGTCCTACGCTATGTCCCAATCCGTGACCGAAGCAGTCGCCAAAGCCAGCATTTGTTATAATATCCCTTGCGGCTTTGTCTATGTCTTTGCAGGGTACACCCGCTTTAATAGCATTAAGAGCGGCTTTCTGGGCTTTTAAAACGGTTTCATAAATTTCACGTTGCTTGTCGGTTACAAAGCCTACCGCTACGGTGCGTGTCATATCAGAACGGTAGCCGCCTACAACGGCACCGAAATCCATAGTTACAAAATCGCCCTTTTCTATTTTCTTATCGGTGGGCACTCCGTGGGGTAGGGATGAGTTTTTACCCGAAACAGTAATAAAATCAAAGGCTACGCCCTCACTGCCACCCTCGCGCATAAAAAACTCCATTTTAAGCGCTATTTCCTTTTCGGTAGCGCCAACCTTAATAAAATCCAGTATATAAGAAAAGGCTTGGTCGGTTAAAGCTTGCGCCTTTTCTATAAGGGCGATTTCGCCCCCGTCCTTAATGCTTCGCATTTGGGTGATTTTTTGTGTTAATGAGTTTTCATTTGAAATATTAAAGCTTTCTAAAGCCTTTTGAAGTGAAGAAAAGCTGTCAAGAGTAACAGTATCGGTTTCAATAAAAATATTTTTAACCGAGAGCTTTTGCAGTATTTCGCCGATATCACGGTAAAGGCGGTTTGTAAGACGCACTTCAAGATGGCTAACCCTCTTTTTTGCCATTTCGAAATATCTGAAATCAACGAGCAAAAAAGCCTGTGTTTTAGTTATAAGCACCGCACCTGCGGAGGAGTTAAAGCCTGTAAAATAAAGGCGGTTTGTGTCGCTCATTATCAGTGCAGCATCATTCTCACCCAAAAAATCCCATATTTTTTCTATTCTTTTTTCCATTTTTCTCACTCTCTAAAAAATCATTGCTTAAAAGTAAAATAGCGGGCAGATTAATGCATAGCATTATTCCGTTAAAAAAGGATGCAAGCCGCCATACAAAATCGGTGCCGCAAATCGCACCCGAAATGCAGGCAAGAGGGTATAGAAGCTTAAAAGCAATAATGCCTTTTTTACCTAACAAATATTCTATACTGATTTCACCGTAAACCGCCCAGCCGATTACGCTTGAAAAACCGAATACACACATCATAACGGCAATAAGTATATGTGAAGCATTACCGAAAACGGTATCAAGTGCCATTTGCGCTAGCTCAGTAGATGCGGTTTTTCCGTATTCTATATTAACTCTGCTGCAAAGAATTGTCAATGCAGTGAGTGTACATAAAAGAATTGTGTCTATAAAAACCTCGAATATACCGAAAAGCCCCTGTGTGTCTGATTTGGCATCAAATGCGGTTGCGTGCGCCATTGCCGAGGTGCCGAGTCCCGCCTCGTTTGAAAAAATACCGCGCGAGGCGCCAATCATCATAGCTGTGTGCGCAGAGCCTACCGCGCCTCCTGTGACGGCTTTTGGGTTAAATGCGCCTGTGATTATCATTTTAAAGGCAGTGGGCAAAAAACGGGTATTTATTATTAAAATTACCAAGGACATTATAACATAAACGAGTGACATTATGGGTACTAATTTTTCGGTTACAGCCCCAACGCGTTTTATACCGCCGCCTATAATAAGGGCTGTGCCTAAACCAAAAATTATTCCTACAAAAAGGCGGGTTTTAATATCGTCGCTAATAGCTGTTACCGCGGCATTGGTTTGGGTCATATTTCCGCCTACAAATACTGCGGGCAGAGTAAAAACTGCAAAAAGCAGGCTTAAAAATTTAAAAGGACCTTTTATACCGTTTTTAATATAGTACATAGGTCCGCCACGGAAATTTTCACCCTTTTTTTCGCGGTAAATAATTGCCAAAGCAATTTCACCGAATTTTATTGCCATTCCGCAAAGGGCACTAATCCACATCCAAAAAACAGAGCCTGCGCCGCCAATAGCCAGTGCCCCCGCAACACCTGCAATATTTCCCGTTCCGACCGTTGCCGAAATTGCCGTACAGGCGGCGGCAAAGGAACTGATTTCACCCTCTTTTCTTTTATGTTTAAAGGCTTTTATTACAAGAAAACAGGAGGGAATAAACCTTTTGAACTGAAAAAAACGTCCCTTAACAGTAAGGAACAGACCTGTTAGCATAAGCAGACTAAAGGGAAACGTACCCGAAATTAAATTTTCTAAAAACAGTAAAAAATTGTTCAATTTATTCACCCAAGGATATACTATTTTTTAGTTTTTAAATTTATTACAATCTTTCACCATTTTACTATTGTGGAAAAGGGGAAAATGTAGTATAATGTAAAAGAATATACAATATGTTGGAAGTGTATGGTATTTGGAGCACATAATATATTTAGATAACAGCGCAACAACCAAGCCTTGCAAAACGGCTTTGGAGTATATAAATAATGCGCTTACTGTTAATTGGGGAAACCCGTCCTCGCTTCATACAATGGGAATAGATGCCGAAATCACCGTTACAAAGGCGCGTGAGGCTGTAGCCAAAAAAATCGGCGCCAGGGCGGATGAAATTATCTTTACAGGTAGCGGCACAGAGGCTAATAATATGAGTGTTCTGTCAGCCTTGCCACGTAAAAACAGGGGCAACCGTGTTATTACTACAGGCATTGAGCATCCGTCTGTGCTGGAAACTGTAAAGCGGCTCGAAAATGACGGGTTTGAGGTTATAAGGCTTGGATGTGACATTAGCGGTAAAATAAGTCTTGGTGAGTTAGAAAAATCACTCAATAAAAAAACTGTGCTCGTAAGTATTATGCTTGTAAATAACGAGGTTGGCAGCATTCAGCCTATAGCCGAGGTCTCAAGGCTTATAAAAAAACTAGCCCCTAATGCTCTTTTTCACTGCGATGCGGTGCAGGGCTTTGGCAAGACCGAGATAAATGTAAAGACCTTGGGTGTAGATTTGCTCAGCGCCAGCGCTCACAAAATACACGGACCTAAGGGAATAGGCTTTCTTTACTGCAAAAAAGGGGTTAATATTGCGCCCTTTATTACGGGCGGCGGTCAGGAGCGCGGTATGCGCTCGGGTACAGAAGCTGTGCCGATGATTGCAGGCTTTTTGGGTGCTGTCGAGGAGCTTGGTGATATTAACAAAGCTTTAATAAGGGTTAACGAACTTAATCTTTATGCACGTAAGGTATTTAGTGAGAGCGGTTTTGCCGAAATCAACTCGCCTGATGATGCGTTACCCTTTATACTTAATATTTCGGTTACGGGCTACCGTTCGGAAACACTGCTTCATTTCCTTGAAGCCAAGGGGATTTTTGTTTCGTCGGGCAGTGCCTGTGCTAAAGGGGAGGCAAGCTATGTGCTTACCGCTTTAGGACTAAATAAAAAACGCAGTGACAGCGCACTGCGACTCAGCTTTTCTAAAACTACTTCTAAGGAGGATATTGACCTGACGGTTGCGGCTTTAAGCGAGGCCACAAAAAAGCTCAGGCATTCTTAAATAATGAAAGAAATTATACTTATTAAAAACGGCGAGTTAGCCCTTAAAGGACTTAACCGCAGTAATTTTGAAGATATATTAATTAAAAATATGCGCCGCAGACTTAAAAGTCTTGGAGAAGTGACAATCCGCAAGGCGCAGTCCACAATTTATGTAGAGCCTAAGAGCGAGGATTTCGATTTCGAAGAGGCGCTCGAAAGGGTGAGCCTGATTTTCGGAATAGCAGGCTTTAGCAGAGCTTGTGTTTGTGAAAAGTCTATGGAGGATATTCTCACACGCTCGGTTGAGTACCTCAGAGACAGTCTTAGCGGTATAAAGACCTTTAAGGTTGAGGCAAAGCGTGCGGATAAGAATTTTCCGCTTACTTCTCCCGAAATATGCCGTGAGCTTGGCGGCACAATACTTAGCGCTTTTCCGCATTTAAAGGTGGATGTTCACAATCCTGATAAGACGGTTTTTGTCGAAATAAGAGATTTTTCGGCTTATGTAAGAGCCGAGCAGTTAACGGGTGCAGGCGGTCTGCCTGTGGGCACAGCGGGTAACGCTTCTATTTTAATTTCGGGCGGTATTGACAGCCCCGTTGCCGCGTGGACTATGGCTAAAAGGGGGCTTCGCCTTAATGCGATACACTTTGCAAGCCCACCGTATACAAGTCCTCGCGCGGAGCTAAAGGTGAGGACACTTCTTTCTAAGGTATCCAGATATAGCGGATGCATAAATTTAGCAATTGTACCCTTTACCGAAATACAGGATAAAATTGCCGAGCTTTGTCCGGAGGATTATTTCACACTAATAATGCGCCGAATGATGATGCGAATTTCCGAAAGAATAGCAAGGGATTCGGGCAGTCTCGCACTGATTACGGGAGAAAGTCTCGGTCAGGTTGCAAGCCAGACCCTACCTGCCCTTGTTACTACGGACAGTGTTGTTAATATGCCGGTGCTTCGCCCGCTTATAGGTA